>CALBYO010000075.1 GCA_937889705.1 uncultured Bacillota bacterium
GTGCTATGCAAGTTTTGCATAGCACTTTAATAGCATTATTCAAATAGTTTTCTTACGAAGTCTTGCGCTTCAATTTGCATCATTGTTCTGGACATTGGTCCTGATATAAAGAAGCATTGTCCAACGCCCGCTGTTATGATGCTGTTTTGTTCTTCTGCGTTGATTTCACCTGATTTTCTATACAACTCAACCAGGTCGTTCATATCGTTTGGAGCAAGCGAGAAAATCAATGAATACTGGCTGGCGTTAATAACCGCAGTTGATTGTCTTTGAATTTCAACTGAACCAACGAAGTCTTTAATATTTTGTGTAATAACAATTTGCATACCTGAATATTTACGGATACGCTTTGCCATTTGCGCCATGAAGTCCAAAGCGATAGGATAGTTAGGGTTAATGAAGACGTGGGCTTCATCAACTACAACAATGATTTTTCTATTTGTTTTGAATTTCATGTTGAAGTCACGGTTTTTGATAATTTCGTTATCAAGGTATTTAAAGACCAAAAGCATTTGAGCATTCGCGATAATTTCGTTACGGTTTGCCAAGAGCGAACGGAAGTTAAATGTAATAAAGTTTTCTTTTGTTGAAATAGATGTTGGACCGTTCCAAAGGTTACTATTTCTGCCGCCTGTGGCGAACTTTTTAACATAAGTTTGAATTGTCAACAAGTTGCGTTTGTGGTACTCATTTGTTTCATTTTCAAGCCTTTCGCAAACAATCGCATACAAATCATCGAAGATAGGATAATCATCTGGCGTCAATTTTTCAAGGTCTGTGTTGCTGTCTATGCCCTTTTTGTTATACATTTCAACAATCAACGAGTTCAATTCCTCAAACGCATCGGAATTGATACCTTCCAAAATAACTTTAAAGAACTGTTCCAAGAACTGCAAGTGAACTGAGAATGTATCTGATACATCTTTAAGTTTTAACTTGCCATCGTCCTTCTCTTCTTCGTCATCGTCAGTCATTTCGTTGATATCTTTAATATCGTCTTTCAATGTCGTCATAATATGGAACGGATTGATAATACCCATTGCAGACGAACCAACATCGATAACCTTACCTTCCAAATTGCCCGCAAGAATTGTATATTCATCTTCTGGGTCAAGAATAAAGACTTTTGTATTATCTGCTGCAAAGTTTGTCAAAAGAGTTTTTGTGGCAAAGGATTTACCAGAACCAGATTTACCAATAATCATCATATTACTGTTAACTCTTTCACGATTTCTCGCAAAGAAGTCAACGAAAATAGGATATTCGTTATAGCCAACATAAAAGCCTTCTCTATCTTGCAATGCACCTGAAATAAATGGGAATATCGCTGCAAGCGTTGATGTTGGTATACCTCTAACAGTTTCTTTGATATTATCTCTCATTGATAAGTTTGAAGAAATAAATCCGTCAACCTGTCTACCAAATAACTCTGAGAATTTGAAGCCTTCTTGTTTTAATATTGCTCTAACCTCTTTACGAGCAGCATCTTCGCAAGTTATGTATGTATTAACATCGTAAAGTTGTTGGTTGTTGTTTTTCAAATTAACCAAAAGTTCACGCAATGTTTCCATGTGGGTTTGATTTTCAATTCTTCTACTGCTTCTGCCGCCAAAAGAAGATTTTGACTCCATTTCCATGATTGCCTTATCGATGTTTCTTTCAGCCTTATATTTAGGAATAGGTTTGATTTTAACTGTAACTTTTGTTCTGTCTTGTGAGAAAAATGGATATCCCCAAGCGTTACCAACTTGAAGTGGATAATCAGAAATAACAAATTGCCTGTATGTTCTGCCGTCAACTTGATAACTTGCTGTTTTAAACTTTAATTCCTTTGGAATTGCCCAATCGACATATTGCGTCATTGGAACGGCTTCAAGTTCACGCTCATCAAAGTCTTTACCATAATTGGCTTTCAAGAATACTGCAAGGTCTTTACCATAAAGTCTTCTTGTTGTAAGTGGCGTTGCTGAGTTAGAAAGTGTGCTCATCATACCATCAGTTGTCGTTTCCACAGCTTCTTTGTCTTTATCAAAAACAACGAAATAGAAATAGTCTTTAAAAACTTTTTCTTGCCTGTTCATTGCTTCAACTCTTGAAACACGGCCTTCAAATACGCCCGCTCTGGCCTCAACTTCTTTTTGAGTGATTTCCCCTTCATATTGAAGTTCCATCAAAGCGTCATACTTTTTATCTTCCAAATAAACATAGTTATCCAAAATCATAGCCTTGCTTTCTTTTACGATTGCTGCTTGTTGGAAGTCTGTTATTCTTCTAATAGCGTTCGCAAATGTTTCAATAAGCATATTTTGCTTAAACTCGTTTAATAAGCCAAATTCCATAGGCGTAATTTCAATAACTTGCGCGTAATATTCTTTATAATCAATAAACCTGTCGTTTACAATGCCTTCAAAAGGAATAATTGCAGAGATTTTTGCATTTGCATTTTTTGCATCTTTTGAATATTTCTTCTTTTGCGCAAAAAACCTAAATAAATAGCCAAGCGTGTAATACATTCTCACGCCGTCAGCAACTGGGAAAAACATCGCAATAGCAATTACAAGCCATGCCATACCCACCCAAATGTGATATGGAAAGTTAGCCACAAACAATGCTATCGCAACTGCAATACCAATAAAAGCGCAGATAACATCTCCTAGCGTAACGTTCTTAAAAAACTCGGTTTTAACTTTAATTTTTCTAGGAATT
>CALBYO010000076.1 GCA_937889705.1 uncultured Bacillota bacterium
ACGAAATCGGCTACAAAGTTGTAAAAGCCGCATTGCTCAAAAAAGTCAAAGAACTCAAAAAAGAATATTCAGACTTAGACAAAGTTGACGTTCAAGAAAGTGCAACTGGCGGAAAAACAGAACAAAACAACAAAACATATATTTTGAATGTAGATGACGCAGAAAACAATATCGGCGAATTCACCGAAGAACTCAACAAAGCAGATGTTACACTTAAAAAATTCGACTCACTCTACACAAAAACTAAACTCTCACAAGACCTATCTTTGTAATTCGCAAAACCAGAAAAAAACACCCACATAAGGGTGTTTTTTTATATGAATTTTCTATATATTCAATAAAATATTCATATTATATTCACATAAGCCGCACCTTGACAGCGTGTTATAGGTATGTTAAAATTATAACAGCATTAAAGCATTGGAGGTAAAAAATATAATGTCTAATGATGTAAAAGAAAGTGAACAGTTACTTTTCGCGTATAAAGAACAACTTATCAGCGAAAAGCAAAAAGAATATGAAAGGAAATACGCAAATTATCCAACATCTATTTTAAAAGCAAAAGAAAAAAGATATGAATTATCTTTGAAGTATTACGATTTTGTTAAAAGACATGCTCAACCAAGACTTATGGACAGCAAATTTGATAGTTTCAAAACATCTGTTGCTTCTATTGTCGGAGTTCTAGCAAGTATAGTTCTTGTAACAACTGGGGCTTTGGCGATTGCTCAAAATCCAGTTTCTGCATCGCTTGTTGAAAGCATGGCAACAGCATGTAAAACTTCAACAGATGTAATGAGTAAAGCACTTGGTGGTGCAATGACAGGATTTGGAATTGGACTTGCTGGTACAAGCGTTCTTGCTTCAAAAACATTCTGCAAATTAGCATATAATAGGGCAGATAAAAAATTGGTAGAAAATGAAGCAAAATACAATGCAATTAGTCGTGTATTAATGGATAAAGGTGCTGAGTTTTAATATAAAAAATCTCCCATGAAGGAGATTTTTTTATGCAATCAATTATAAAATTTCATCAGGTAGAACAATGTTGTATTTTGGTAAAAGATAAGAAACAAGGCTAAGCAGAAGGAGAATTGAACTCATAATTACATAATACAAATTCATGCGGAAAAGAAAACTTGATATTAGCAATATTACGGAAGCAAAGAAGTAACCTTTGCTTCTTTTTTTGTTCAAAGAATATGCAACCATTTCTTTGATTTTCATTTTGGTTGTGGCTTTAAGTTCTGTAATTTTTTCTGGAAACATATTATAAGGCTTCATAAGTTTGTTATAGGCATCTTTTTTGTCCAAAATTAGAATTTGCACGCCTTCAACTTGATTGGAAAGCGTTATTGCTTCTCTCGAAACATCTTTTGCACATATGACCAACTTTGAAAATTTAACTTTTTTTAGTTTAGATAAAATGTTGACTAAATCTTGTGGCATGAAATTTGAGAGCGAGTATGCAGGATATAAAATTGTTTTTGATGGCTCTTCTGAACTTTCAATTTTATGTTCAACTATTAAATACTTTGAGCGCTTTGTAACTTTGTGACGCGATTTTGCAAGGTCATAATAAAAATTCAAAGCGTCTTCATTGTTGAATGCAAAACTAACTGCAATTTTATCTGCTAGCGTCGCGTCCTTTGCTTTCATGAATTCTTTTTCTTTTCTGTTTCTTAAAATGTAATGCAGAGAAATTTCAATCAGCGTTGTGGTAAGAACTGTGTAAAGAATTGAAAGCCAAAAATTAGAAACAAAATATCTAAACCAAACAAGGCAGATTAAAAATATCAATGATATTCTAAAAAATGTGTTAAAAAACTTAAATAACATGGTTAAATTATTGTCAATATTTATAAAAATTATTCAATTTACTATATAAAATAAAATCTTTAAAAACACTTGTAATTTTTGACAAGTTGTGCTATATTAGCATCGTCATTCATTGGCAAATAAACACTTGCAGTCCATTTTTTGCCCGTTGCCTTAATTTATAGCGCAAATTTAAGGTTGGTAAAAGAGTAAATAAGACGCAAGGAAGACTAAAAACAAGGAGGATAAATAAAATGTCGGTTATTTCAATGAAACAACTTCTAGAAGCAGGCGTTCATTTTGGTCACCAAACAA
>CALBYO010000077.1 GCA_937889705.1 uncultured Bacillota bacterium
GCTTTAACAAAAGATGAACAAAAACTTTTAAATGATGCTTTTGAAGAAGAGAACTCAAAGTTCAATGATGTTTTAAATTACACCGAAATTTTAAACACAGTCAATAATGTTTCAAATCTTGATTGGTTTGATGTTGTGAATAATTTTTTCACCAAATATGAGTTGACGGCAAGGGTTATTGATTGCAAAACGAAAAAGTCGTATCAGGTGATAAGAGTTGGCGGCTATAATCATGCAGACGTTCAACCAATAGATGCAGAAAATACAGCAATTATGAAAAGTATTTACAATGGAGAATGGAGTTGGGTTAGAAGACCTGTATGGGTGGAAATTAATGGTTCGTATGTTGCTGCATCAATCAATGGAATGCCTCATGGTTACACGCTTATTGAAGGCAACAATATGGACGGGCACACTTGTATACATTTTTTAAATTCAAAAACACATGGTACAAAACGCGTTGATGAAGCACATCAAGCGGCAGTTGCTTACGCCTATGAGCACAAGGCTGAACTTTTGGAATTTCTGCTTGAAAATTTAAACAAAATGTAATGTTTAAAACTCTTTCTTTTGTCGATAATATAACATCACAAATATGGAGGAGTTATGAAGAAATTTTTAAGTTTATCGCTTGTTTTAGCACTAGCACTTACAACTTGTTTTATGTTTATGGGCTGCACAACTGAAACTGTAAATGTTAATGTGGTCGAGCAAGCACAAGCAAAGGCTGAAAAGTTGATTTCAACTTATTATGACAAGAAAGAAAGTTCTGAACTTCCAAAGCCAGGAGCGGAAAATTTTTATGTTGAAATAAGTTCCGAATTTGATACAAATGTTGAAGTTGTCACAATCAACGGAACGGGGCACACGTTGTCCGAAAAAGTAAAGTATAGCGTGGGAAATAACAACTTTGTTGAAACATCTGCTTGGATGAAAGACGGCGGCAAGTTATATGTTGCAGTTCCAACGCTTTATGTTGAAGCCAAAAGCGGCGTGACCTCGATTGTTGTTGGCAGTAAAGAGTTTAAAGTTACCGTTTTTGAAAATGCCGGCACTCTTGTTATGGACAGCGTAACAGTTGTTGGAACGACAACAGGTGCGACAGCAGAAAAAACAACAAATGACCAAAATAAAATTGTTGTTAAACACACAAGAACAAGCGGGAAATCGGCTGTTGGTTGGACGCTTTCACAAAACGACACCAAAATTCCAGAAGGCAAGTATGTGTTTACGAAAAAAGTGATGTCAAATTCCAGTGCAGTATCTTACGGAGTTGATGTAACAGTTGACAGCGAATCAAAGGGCTATTCACAAGCACTTTACAATTATTGGCTAAATGGAAACATTTCTGAACCAGTGAACAGAACGATTGATTACACAATCGCAATACCAGGTTATGGCAATTTGAATTTTGATATTCAAGTTACAGAGGCCGTTCCACAGGCATAAAAAATTGAGGCTTTGGCCTCTTTTTTTGTATTGACAAAGCAATAATTTGTTGTATAATAAAAATATGAGAATTTTTACAGGTATTTCAGGACGAATTAAGAGAGAATACAACTTTAAGTTGACGCTTGCAAAATTG
>CALBYO010000078.1 GCA_937889705.1 uncultured Bacillota bacterium
CCAATTCGCAAATTTATTTATGGCAAATCAAGAATGGAAGTTGCAAATAAATTGACTGAACTAACCAACAGGATTGAAAGCGAAAATTTTGATTATGTTGACAAAAACACAATCGGAAGTTTGATAACAGAATGGCTTTTAGTCTTTAAAAAGAACCAAGTTACACCAAGAACTTTTGAAGGAAATTTTAGCAAATTCAAATTGCACATTGAACCTAAAATTGGCAATATGAAAATTGATGAAGTTACAACAATGGTTATTCAAAAACTATTAAACCAAATGCTTGAAGATGGGTATAGCCTTGATGTTGTGAGAAAAACAAAAGTCATATTTAATCAATTTTTTGACTATGCCGTTCAAAACAAATTTGTGCAAAGCAATCCAACACTGCTCACAAGAGTAAAAAGCAAAGAACGAAAAATTTATGATGGTGAAAACAAATACAAGGCTATCCCACCCGAAGCAAGAGAAAGGTTTTTAACTTATCTTGGCGAACACAAACTACTCAAACCACTTTGTCTTTGTATGATGTTAGGTGGGCTTAGAACTGGCGAAACTTTGGGGCTTATGTGGAAAGATATTGACATTAAAAACAAAACAATAAATGTTGATAGAGCAATCACTATCGTTCCTAAATTTGATGAAAATGGAAAGATAACCCAAAGAATTACAGTTATAAGTGAAACCAAAACTGCTTGCTCAAAGCGAACTGTTCCAATGCCTGACCTTTTGGTTGAAGCATTAAAGGAATACAAAATAAACCAAGAAATTAAAGCCGATGAAAAAGGAATTGTTTTGACTGACAATGCAAATTTGGTATTCTGCAATGATGATGGCTCACTTAGAACATATTATGGCACTAAAAAGATTTTCAATCGTTTTTTAAGCAAATATAACCTAAACAACCTTGGCATACACTTTCACACATTAAGACACACATATTCAAATATGTTGTTTGAAGCCGACCAAAACCCCAAAGTTATTCAAGCATTGCTTGGTCATAAATCCGTAAAAACAACAATCACAACATATAACAGTGTAGATAAATCATACTTTCAAAAAGCAACTGATGTGTTAAATAGCACTTTTAAGACCAGCGAAAGCAAAGAAACGGAAGAAATGGAAGATGACGAACTAGACGCTGAACTTGAAAGACTAATAAAAGAAAAGCAAGAAAGACGAA
>CALBYO010000079.1 GCA_937889705.1 uncultured Bacillota bacterium
CGATATCATGGACGGCAAATTTGTTGAAAGAAAAACTTATGATTACAATACTTTAAAAAAAATAAACGCAAGCACGACAATCCCGCTTGATGTGCATTTGATGACAAAATTTGATATGTTAGAAGTAAAAGAATTCGTTCATGCTGGCGCAAATATTGTAACTTTGCATATCGAGAATTTTATTAAAAATGGCAAATTGAAGGAAAATAAAATAAAAAGAATTTCTAAATATTTTGCAAAAACAAATTGTTTGTTTGGGCTTTCAATTAAACCAAAAACTGAACTTAAATATCTGGAAAAAGTTTTGCAATATGTGGATTTGGCATTGGTTATGAGTGTTGAGCCTGGCAAGAGTGGGCAAAGTTTTATTGAAGAATCTTACAACAGAGTTGCAAAAATTAACGAAATTAGAAACTCAAAAAATTTAGATTTTTTAATTGAAGTTGACGGGGGAATAAATCCGGAAATATCTTGCAAATTAAAAAAACTTGGCGCAAATATGGTTGTTTCTGGAAATTATGTTTTTAAATCAGAAAATAAAAAAGAAACGATAAAAATGTTTAAATAATTAAAAAATATGAAAAAATATTGAAAAAATTAAAAAATATGCTATTTTTTTGCATATTTTTTTTGTTAAAAGATATTTTGAATTGAAATTCCAATCACATGTTTGTAGCCTTTTAAATAAAACTTAACGAGTTTCAAACTTTCATAATATTGGTCTTTATTGCTGTCCTTTGTTGCGGTTTGCATTTTGTTGATTTCCACACCTATGTCTTCTATATCTTTGTGGTTTACGAAATTGCAAAGCACGCTTTCTTTTGCCGTCCAATATTCTTCAAGTTCGTTCGTTTGTGCAATTAATTTTGTGTCGTTGATGTCGTCAAGTGCGATAAAATTTTCATAAATTGTATTAACACGTGCTTCGACTTCTGCCAAATATTTATCCGCCAATACTTGTTCGACAACGCATACTGCAATTAAAAGCAGAATTATAATTGTAATGTTGATAAATTTTTTCATGCTAGGTTCTCCTTTTTATACTCACATTGGAAAACCTTTCCCTTGCCTTTTTTTGTTTGAAAATAAATTTTGCCGTTGCCATCAAGAGTTGTCACCAAAATATCTTTAACTTTTTTAGTTTTTGTTTTTTCCAAAATCCAGTTGATAAACCCTTCGTCAACATTTGCAATTTTTACATTATTTTTCATTACTGAGCCTTCGGAAATTATTGTCACAGGAATTACAGTTTGTTCTTTGTCTGGAATAATATTGATTTCTTCCTCATTTTTAACAATTTGCGAAGTTGCTAAATCTTGAATTGTTACAGGGGAACTTTCTTTTTTTGGCAAAACATTTACAGTTCCGTTTGTTTCAACAATCGCGTATTGAATTTCATCTATTGAAAAATAGTTGCAACCGCGAATTGATTCAAACAAATCGTCAAGCGAGATATTAAGTTTTTGAAGTGCATCGTAGTCAATGCCTTCTGGGTTTATAACAATAACTGGTTTACCGCTGATAACTCTGTTCATGACATCGCTTTTTCGAGTTAGTATTGTTAAGAAAAAATGGACTGCAACGAGAGTGAGAAGTGGAACAACGCCGTGCAAAACTGGCACAGCACTTTCTGCCATTGGTATTGTTGCTAGGTCTGCAATTATCAAAGTTAAAACAAGTTCAAAAGGCTGCATTTGACCAAGTTGCCTTTTGCCCATCAACCTAAAAACAAATAAAACTAACGCGTATATTAAAATTGATCTTATTAATAATGTAAACATACATATATTTTCAATAATTTTAAAAAAAATATGCAAAATTGCATATTTTAGTTGTTATTTATGTCTTTTATGTAGCACCTTCTGCGTTTATGGTTTTCATGTTCAAAGTTTTTCCATTGATTTTGGATTCTAGAATTATCTTCCAAATTCAAGTTTGTTTCGCACCATTGAATGTCTAAATCAACCATTGTGTCAATTAAGAATTTCATGATAAGTGCGTTTACGCCTTTTGCTCTGTATTCTGGAAGAACGCCGGTGAGTGCAAGATCCACGCCTTCTGGTTTTTTAATTGCTTTGAAAATTCCGAGTATTGCAGGGTGGAAAATCTTACCTTTTGTTTTTTGAATAACTTTTGTAATTGATGGAATTGCGAAACCAAAAGCAACAACTTTATCATTCTCGTCAACTATTGTCATGAACAATTTTTGGTTTAAGAACAATCTAAATTGTGAAATGATTTGATTTCTAAGTTTGTCTGTGAATGGGATTGTTCCATAAAGTGGAGCGTAAACTTCGTCAACAACCTTAAAAATACCATCTTGATATTTGTTTATGTATTCAGTCATATTTTTTGCAGTGCCGTATCTTAAATTATATTTTTTCATAACGGCTTCGGCAATTCTATTTACTCTTTCATTATGTTCTGCTGGTTTGTAAAGTTTATATTCAACATAGTCAACTTCTTTCGCATAACCGCATTTTTCCATCAATTCTGGATAATATGGATAATTGTATTGTTCTTCAAAAGTTGATAATTTATCAAAACCTTCAATAAGCATTGCTTCGCGGTCTAGGTCATTAAAACCGAGTGGGCCATGAACCAAATTCATGCCTTTTTCGCGTGCATAGTTTTCAACTGCATTGAAAAGCGCTTTCGCAACTTTTTCATCATTTACGCAATCAAACCTTGAAAACCTAACGCGTTTTTCGCCGGTTTTATCGTTATATAATCTTTGAATTATGCCGGCAATTCTACCAACTACTTTGCCATTTTCTTTGGCTAAAAAATATTTTGCTTCGCAATCTTCGTAAGAAACATTTTTCTTAGGGTCAAACATACTTAATTCGTCTGCTGTGATTGCTGGGCAAAAATATGGATTATTTTTATATAATTTATTAGGAAATTCAACAAATTCTTTTCTTTCTTTTTTTGTTTTTACTTCAATAATTTCAATCATAAATACACCTTTTGTTAAAATAAGCAAACTGATTGTAACATATTAAAAGATTAAAATAAAGTGTTTTTACAAAAAAAGTTTTTCTCCGATAAAAACTTGTTTAACATCGTTTAGCGATTTGATTTCATTCACATTAATGTTATATGAATTTGCAATGCTGCCAAGAGTTTCGGTTGGTTGAACGATATGGCAATATTGTGATGATGGTGGAATTATTAACACATCGCCAAAACTAACATTTTTGAGTTTGCCGTTTATAAGGTCAAATTCCGAGGCGTTAAAGTTGAATTTTTTTGCAAAGTTTTCCGTGTCAAAAACGCCATTTTCAAGAGTGTAAACCTCGTCACTTTTTTTTACTCGATAGAACCAAGGCTGATAGTTGTTATACAAACTTATTTTCATAAAATTCTCCAATTAATAAAATATATATTCATCAAAATGCAAATTTTGAACTTAAAATAAAAAGTTTTTTGTTGAAATTTTGGTGATATTCAAATTTGCTTTCTAATATATTTAATCGAGAGGAAATTTTGAAATCACTTTTTAAGACGGTTGCTTATATAACCATATTTTCAATTATAACCCGCGCACTTGGGTTTATTTTTCGCATATATCTATCGCGAGCATTAGGAGCAGAGGCGTTAGGACTTTATCAGGTGTCCATTTCTGTTTTTATGGTGCTTTTGACGATTGTTGCGTCTGGGATGCCAGTTGTTATATCAAAACTGACAGCCAAATATCATGCACAAAATGATAAAAAATCGGAAGGCAGTTTGATGACGACCGCGCTTTTAATATCGCTTATTACATCAATAATTTTAATTGCTTTTGTGCTTATATTTAAAGGATTATTTTCCAAAATTTTCGCAGATGATAGATGTTATACTATCTTGCTTGTTATGTTGCCTGCAATTTTATGCAGTGCTATTTACAATGTTTTCCGCGGTGCAATGTGGGGACATTCCAACTATTTTTGCTATTGTATAACAGAACTTTTTGAACAAATTGCAAGGATTGCCATTTGTGTGTTTATGCTATCGTTTGGATTGACTTCGCTTAGTCCGTCAATAAGTGCTGGTTTGTCGTTGACGATTGCGACTGTATTATCGGCGATTTTAGCAATGGTTTTGTATTTTGTATATGGTGGAAGATTGAACAAACCAAACGATATTTATAAAGAAGTTTTGAAGTCGTCAACTTCTATAACAGGTGTGAGGGTGGCATCAAGTTTGGTGCAGCCAATTATCGCTCTTATAATTCCTGCTAGACTTATTGCCGCAGGCTATACGAGTGCACAAGCGATGAGTATTTTTGGAATTGCACTTGGAATGACAATGCCGCTGCTATTTATTCCTGTCACGCTAGTTGGTTCGCTCTCAATGGTTCTAATTCCTGACATTTCAACTGCTATTGTCAAAAATGACACCGAGCATGTTAATAACAGAATTTCGTCATCAATTTTGTTCACGCTTATAATTACATTCTTGATGATACCTTTGTATATTGGCGCAGGGGATAATATTGGCTTGTTTTTCTATGATAATTTACAAAGCGGACAACTGCTTGCAGCCGCTGCCTGGACAATGCTTCCTTTTGCGCTTATTAACATAACTTCGTCAATCTTAAATGCTCTTGGGCTCGAAGTTAAGTCGTTTGTAAACTATATTGTCGGTTCAATATTCATGTTTATTTGCATAATTTTCTTGCCAAAATTAATTGGAATTAGAGCACTTATTTGGGGAATGGGTTCATGCGTAACTGTTGCATCTCTGTTGAATATTAGAATGATAAAAAAGAAAACAAATTTAAAACTAAATTTGTTTAAACCTATTTTAAAATTGTCGATTATTTCTTTGCCAACCGCTGCACTTACATATTTCGTGACGAGCCTGCTTTCAAACTTTATGCCGCTATTTTTCAATCTTGCCATTTCGTGTACGCTCGGCGCTATAATGTTTGTTTTGCTTTGCATGATGTTTGGAATTTTAAACATTCAAAGTATGTTTGTTGAAGTAAAAACATATTTTAAATCTAAAAAGAAAAAGAAGGCTAGTTAATCCAGCCTCCATCTATGGTCAAACATTGACCTGTTATGAATGATGCGTCTTCTGACGACAAAAAGTAAATTGCATTTGCGACATCGCTTGGATATCCAATTCTGCCGAGCGGTGTTTCATCTATTATTTGCTGTTTTTCTTCTTCGGAAAGTTCGCTGTTCATATCGGTATCAATCAAACCAGGGCAAACGCAGTTGACATTGATATTTGATGGGCCAAGTTCTTTGGCGAGTGATTTCATAAGCCCAATTTGACCTGCTTTGCTCGCACAATACAAATTCTCGCAAGATGAGCCGTTCAAACCCCAAATTGATGAAACAAACACGATTTTTCCGCTTTTTTGGTCTATCATTGATGGCAAAAATGGTTTTATTGTGTTAAAAACTCCTTTTAAATTGGTGTTTAACATTTCGTCATAGTCATTTTCAGTTAAGTCAATAAAAGGAGCAATTTTGCTTGTTCCAGCATTGGCAACTATGACATCAATTTTGCCAAAAGTTGACAAAACAGAATGAGCAACGGTTTGCATTTGGCTGAAAGAAGCGACATCTGCCTTGAATGATTGAACAATTGAATTTGGATATTTTTTGTTGAGTTCGATAATTATATTTTTTGCTTTTTCTTCCGATTTTAGATAGGTAAAGGCAACATTAAAGCCTTTTGATGCAAAAAGTTCAACTGTTTTTTTGCCTATTCCGCGAGTTCCGCCTGTGATAAATACATTTTTATTCATAAATTTATTATAACATCACTCAATCAAAAGCAAAAATAATTTATCAAATCTTGCTTAAATAGTTTGAAAAAATCTTTTTTAATTATAAACTATCAGCATGAAAAAGATTGAAATAATGGCAAGTGAAAAAGACAAAGTTTTGAATTTGGTTTCAAAGAATATCCCTGAAATCAGTTTTGCCTATGCAAACAAACTTTTGAGGCAAAAAGATATTAGGGTGGACAATAAAAAAGTTGGCGACAATGTAATGGTGCAGCCAGACAGCATCATAACTGTTTTTGTGCCAGACGATGTTATGGCTAAACAAGAAATTGCTTTTGATATAGTTTATTCGGACGATAAGTTGCTTATCGTTTTTAAACCAAAGGGCATTGAAGTGACAGGTGAAGGATTAAATCTTTCCAATCTTGTTTGCAAAAAACTCGAAAATAAAAACATTTTTGCACTTAACAGGCTAGACCGCAACACCGAAGGGCTTGTTTTGTTTGCTGTTGGTAAAGACAATTATAACAACATCAAAAAAAGCATGAACAAAGGTGAAATCACAAAAGTTTACATGGCGGAAGTTGTTGGAGTTCCAAAATGGGACGAATTAACAGCGGTTAATTATTTACAAAAAGATGAAGAAAAAAGCGAAGTTAAAATTTTTGACAAGCCTGTTAAAAATTCCGTTAAAATTGAAAGTCACTTTACGGTAGTAAGTAGAACTAGCGGCGGAACGAGTATTCTTGCGATTGAAATCAAAAATGGCAAAACCCATCAAATAAGGGCTCAACTTGCGCATTTAGGTTTTGCGATTGTTGGTGATGGCAAATATGGTAAAAATGCAGACAATAAAAAGTTTAAGTCAAAAACTCAAAAATTAACTGCAATTAGGCTTAAATTTGCGTTTAAAGATGCAAGTTTGAGATATTTAAACGATAAAGACATAGAAGTTAAGCCAACTTGGCTTAAAGTGTAGGCGTGCTATGAATAAAGTTGTTGTTATCACAGGAGTGTCGTCAGGAATTGGTTTGCAACTTGCAAAAAAGTTTATTGAAAATGGCGACAAAGTGTATGGGCTATCGCGTCACGAGTTTGAACTTGAAGGATTAAATCATATTGTTTGTGATGTTTCTTTTAGCGATGAATGTAGGAATGCGATTGAAAAAGTTGTTGAACTGGAAGGTAAAATTGACTTGCTTATTAATAACGCTGGCATGGGAATTGCAGGCTCTGTTGAAAATACAAGCGAAGCAGATGCAAGACGAATTTTTGATGTAAATTTTTTTGGCACTTTTTATATGTGCAAGCATGCACTTAAATATCTTAGAGAAAGCAAAGGAAGAATTATTAATATAAGTTCTGTCGCGTCAAAGTTGTCGATACCTTATCAAGCGTTTTATTCTGCATCAAAAGCGAGCATAGATGCAATTTCTGCTGGAATTAGAGCGGAAGCAAAACAATTTGGCGTTAAGGTGATAACAATTTTGCCTGGCGATACAAAAACTGGTTTCACAGCAGCAAGAGTAAAACATAACGATGGCGTTTACGATAAAAACTTTAAAAAATCCATTGAAAGAATGGAGAAAGACGAGCAAAACGGCATGTCAAGTGAATATGTTGCAAAAATAATTTTCAAAGCGGCAAATAAAAAGCACCCACCAATTTATAAAACTGTTGGAGTGCAATATAAAATATTTTTATGTCTTGCAAAAATTTTGCCTGCAAGATTTGTTGAATGGATTGTAGCCAAGTTGTATTCTTAATCAAGCACCGTTCCAAAATCTTTAACGCGTACGGCGGTGGCGCTGATTTTGAAAGTGAGTCTGCCGCGTTCTTGCTCCATTTTGATGTCAACTTCATCATCAAGTTCCAAATAACTTTCAAGAAGCGATGTGATTTCGCTTTTCAAAATTGCCAGAGTCCTTGCAGGGCTCTGATTTTTATCACGAACTAAAACATTTATCAATCTGTTTGTGCCAATTTCTGCTATCGTTGCCATAAAAAACTCCTTTTATTAAACTTTTCGCTTCAAATTGCGTCTTAAATTTCCAAAAAAGCCGCGATATTTCATGGTGTAGTCATATATTTTTTTTGTGCCTTCATGCAAATTTTCTGCAAGAAGTGCAAACGCTCTGCCACTTTGACTTGAAAGAGCGAGCCCGCCCACTGTTGACAACGCTGAAATGTCGTCATCTTCTGGAATGACGCCAAGAAGTGAAGTTTTTAAAACTTTGACAATTTCTTCAACTTCTAGCATTTCGCCGTTCAAAACCAAATCGCCACGAATACGATTTACAACAATGCTTTTATGTATTAAATCATAACCAGACAAAATTGAAAGCACTTTGTCAGCATCTCTCACACTTGAAATGTGGGGCGTAACAACAACAATCGCTTCGTTTGCACAATAAACCGCACGATGAAAGCCTGCTTCAACGCCAGCGGGGCAGTCAATTAGAATGTAATCAAAACTTGCGTCTAAATCTTCAATAACTTTTTTGATTTTTTCGCCATTGACATTGCTATATGAATATGAGTGAGATGATGGCATAACATACAGCGAAGAAATTCTGTTGTCTTGAACCAGTGCTTGTTTTGCTCGGCATCTGCCTTCAATTGCGTCAACAATATCAAACATGACGCGATTTTCAATGCCCATAACAACATCAAGATTGTTAAGACCAATGTCAACATCCATCAAACAAACTCTAAATCCGAGCATGGCGAGTGTTGCGCCGAGATTAGCACAAATTGTTGTTTTTCCAACTCCGCCTTTGCCACTTGTTAATACGATTTTCCTTGCCATATTTTTCCCTTGACTTAAATTATAAGGCACTTGTCTTGCTTATCAAATGCGGAATTTGTTTAATTTTTGTGTTTTTTAGTAAAGTGTTGCGAAAAATAACGCTATTTTATTTAAAATTTTTTGATTGCACGCAAATGTGTGTTATTATATTTGCATGAGATTAAAAGATAAGGTTTTAAAATATTTTAATAAAGGTCAAATACATTTCAAAAGTTTTGGAGCGTTAATAGCGTCAATGGCGGACAGGCTTGACGAAGATGTTAAAGATGTTTCAAGTTGTATAAATAGATTGATTGCAGATGGCGTGATTTGTGAAAGCGGTAAGCGTTCGCTTACTTTATCTGAAAATCTTGGAATGTTTGTAGGCGAGATTTGCGGCAATTCAAAGGGTTATGCTTTTGTTAAGCCTTATGACAATAATAAGGAAGATTGTTTTATTGCTGCAAAAGACCTTCACGGAGCGCTTGATAACGATAAAGTTTTGTATAAAGTTTTGGGTGACCACGCAGAAGTGGTTAAAATTTTAAAACGCACAAACACATCTATTGTTGGAACAGTTTGCGATGAAAAATCAATAAAAGATAGACATAAAAAATCAAAAGGCAAGGGAAAATTTGTTATTGCAGATAACGATAAATTCTCAAAACCAATTTTTATTCCAGAAAGAGAATTGCACACGGCGGCGGTTGGAGATAAAGTTGTTGTTGACATAACATATCAACCAGAAAACAACAGCGAAGTTCCAAGCGGCAGGGTTATGTCTGTTTTAAACGGCAACGATGTTGAAAATGCGATTGAAAGTGTGCTTGTTGAAAAGAATATTCCAAAATCATTTTCAAAAGAAACAATAGACGAAGCGGAAGGCTTGAAAATTGATTGGGAAAAAGAAAAAAGTAAAAGAGTTGACCTAACAAACAAGGTTATTTTTACTATTGATGGCGCTGATGCAAAAGATTTAGACGATGCTATTTCAATAGAAAGAACAAACGAAGGCTATGAACTTGGCGTTCATATTGCCGATGTTGGCAATTTTGTTGTGCGAGATAGCGCACTTGATGAAGAAGCGTTTTATCGTGCAACAAGCGTTTATTTCCCAAACAAAGTGTATCCAATGTTGCCAAAAAGGTTGTCGAACGACCTTTGTTCACTTAACGCCAATGAACCGAAACTTGCTTTGTCTGTTGTTATGACGCTAGACAACAATGGAAATGTTAAAAAATATAGGATTTTTGAAAGCATAATCAAAAGCACTCAAAGATTGACATATGACCAAGCATACGCTTGTTTGAATGGCGAAAAAGATAGTGGCGTAAAACCAGAAGTTGCCGAAGCACTTTTTGTGATGATTAAACTTTCTGAGATTTTGTCAGATAAACGAGTAAATGCTGGTGCGTTAGATTTTGATATTGCCGAATGTGAATTTGAGTTTGACGAAAATGGCAATGTTGTTGATGTAAAAAGACGCGAAAGAAATAAATCGCACAAACTTATTGAAAATTTCATGGTGCTTTGCAATGAAACAGTTGCAAGGTGTTTTGCAGCACTTGAAATGCCATTCGTTTACCGTGTGCATGAATGTCCAATCAAAACAAAGTTTGACGAAGTTGTTGGAATCATTAACGGACTTGGTGCAAAATTGAAGTTTGAAAAGAAAATTACACCAATTTATGTCCAAAACATATTAAAAAGTTTGGAAAAAGAAGAATACTACGATATCGCAAGCAAATTGATATTGCGTGCACTTGAAAAAGCGGTTTATTCTCCTGATTGTGACGGGCATTTTGGTTTGGCTCTTGAATATTATTGCCATTTTACTTCGCCAATCAGAAGATATCCAGACTTGACAATTCACAGAATTATAAAGTCAATTTTGAAATATAATGATGATAATATTATAAAAAGTGAGCAATTAAACATCTTAAAAGGCAAAATTAAATCGCTCAATCAATATGAACTTGAAGAATTTGTTTATGATGCGTCAATGCGTTCAAGCGAACGAGAAAGAAATGCTGATGAAGCAGAGCGCGAAGTTGACGATATATATAGAGCAAAAATTATGAGTGCTCATATCGGCGAAGTGTTTGATGCACGCGTTAGTGGAGTTGCAAACTTTGGTGTTTTTGTTGAACTTGAAAACACAGCCGAAGGTTTGATAAAACTTGAACTTTTGCCAGAAGATGATTATAATTATGACGTCAAAAAGTTGTGTTTGATGGGCAAACATCATAAGTATAAAATAGGTGACAGCATAAAAGTAAAAATTTTAGCGGCAAGTCCAACACTTAGAAGGATAGATTTTGCTCCTGCCGACTAATAAAAGGAATGAAATGATAAAAGAAATAGCAAGAAATAAAAAGGCTCAATTTGAATACTTCATACTTGAAAAGTATGAGGCTGGTATTGTTTTAGAAGGTTCAGAAGTTAAGTCCGTCCGAAATGGAGGGATTAGTCTTGCTGAAAGTTATGTTAAGTTTATTGGTGGGGAATTATTTTTAATTAATGCATATATTAAACCATACGAAAATACGGCCGCTTTTGCGCCAAATGCACGAAAAAATCGCAAATTATTGCTAAATAAGCGAGAAATTTCACAAATTTTAACAAAATTTTCAGAAAAGGGGTTGACAATTATTCCGCTTCGTGTATACTTAAAAAGCAACTTGATTAAAGTTGAAATTGGTATGTGTAAGGGTAAAAAACTTTACGACAAGCGAGCCTCTCTTAAAGAGAAGTCAACCAAACTTGAAATCGACCGCGCAAGCAAAAATTTCAAGTAAAAAACTTAACTTTGGGGGCGTAACTGGTTTCGACGGAAAAGATTTTTAAAGGTGCAAAGCGTGTGGTAGGCAGTTACCTTAAAAAGCAAAAAAAATAAACGCAAATAATAATCAATACGCTGTAGCAGCTTAGTCTCACAGCTGTCCTAGTTAGAAATCTCGCGGTCTAGCAAAGGGCATCAACTCAGCGGGGAACATTTAATTGTTGTGCCAATAAGCAATTAAAGGAACTAAATTGGCTAGCAAATCTGATTTTTGTATACTTAAATCGGTTTGTAAAAATTAAAAGTATACTGCACACGGAGAAAAGCTTTGTAAAACTTTTTCGGACGAGGGTTCAATTCCCTCCGTCTCCACCAAATTCAATTATTAATCAAAATTAATAAAAAAAGAGGAAAAGATTATGTTATTTTTAGGATCATTTGTAAACGCACTTGTTGATGTTCTTGCAATCATCGGTATCATCTTAGTTGGTGGTTTCTTGATTTTCTTCCTTGGAGATTTAGTTCTCTCAGTTCTTGATCCAAATTACACTCGTTTCGGAAGAAAAAATAAAGAAAAGAAAGAAGAAAAAACAGAAGATAAAGAAGAAGTTAAAGCGCTTCCAGAAGTTCAAGAACAACCTGTTGAAGCTTTAACATTCAAAGCAGAAGAACCTGTTAAAGAAGAACCTGTTGAAGAATTCAAATTTGATGAACCAGAACAACCAGCAGAAGAAGAAAAAATCGACGAAGTTAAAGAAATCGAACAAGCAAAAGAAGACGCTCTTGCAGACCTTCGCGCAGAAGAAGAAGAGTTTAGAGCAAACATGCTTAAATCAATCGAAGAAAGACAAGCAAAGAAAGAAGAAGCAAAAGACAGCAAGTATGACGAATTCTTCTTTGGTGATGAAGATCTTACTGCATTTGACGATGAAGAAGAAAAATTTGACGGTATAGAAATTCAACCAGAAGAAACAGAAGAACAACCTGTTGAAGCCGAAGAAAAAGTTGAAGAAACAGAAGAACAACCAGCAGAAGAAGTTGTTGAAGCAGAAGCAGAAGAAGTTGTTGAAGAACCAGTTGTTGAAGCAGAAGAACCACAAACAAACGAAGAACTTGAAGAATTAAAACGTCAACTTGAAGAAGAAAGAAGAAAATTTGAAGAAGAGAAAGCAGCATTAATTTCTCAAAACGAAGAACTTTCTAAGAAACTTGAAGAAGAATCAGAAACAGTTCCAGCAGGAAGCGTTGAAGAGTATGAAGCAAGACTTGCAACATTGAAAGACAGACTTGCAGCAAACGAAAAAGAACTTAGAAAAGTTAAAAAAGAATTTTTACCACTTAGAAAAGTTGCAAAAACTCTTGAATCAGACGAAAAGAAATTAAGAAGAAAAGAAGCAATCGTTGCAAAACAAAAAGTTGTTCTTTATGGCGTAAATAACATCGGCGACATCGACGAAGAAAAAGCTAAGAAACTTGAAGAAGATTTAGATATCTTGGAAGGATTCAGACTTTCAGTTCAACACTGCGAAGAAGTTATGGCAGCAAACAAAGAAAGATATCCAATCTTGGAAAGAACATTCAATATCCTTTCAGAAAACAACGAAACAATTAAGAAAGATATTGAAGAAACAGAAAATGCTATTGCAGCTCTTAAAGTTGAAGAACCAGCAGAAGAAACAAATGAAGAAGTTGTTTCCGAAACTGCAACAAATGAAACAAATAACGATGCAGATAACAAATAATCTAAACATTTTAAAAATAACACATCAAATTGGTGTGTTATTTTTTTGTTTGTATGATAAAATATATTTATGGAATTTCTTGAAAAGGTGAAAAGTAAATTGTCGTTAGAAAAAAATAAAAAAGTCAAAATTGGTCTTGCTTTGGGCGGGGGCGGTGCTCGCGGATATGCCCATTTGGGAGCAATAAAAGCCTTTGAAGAATATGGCATCAATTTTGATTTCATCGCTGGCACAAGTGCTGGTGCTTTTACTGGTGCTTTTTATGCGTCTGGTTGGACTTTTGAACAAATGTATTCAATAGCAAAAGAATTTAGAAGAAAAGACATAAGAAGAAACAAAATTCCTTTTATGCCATCATCAACTGAAGGCATACAAGAAATAATTGTCAATAATCTTGGCGACATTGATATAAAAGATACCAAAATACCTTTTTGCGCTGTTGCGGTTGATGTGCTTTCAACCCAAGAGTGTATAATCACAAAAGGCAACTTAGCAAAAGCAGTTGCGGGCAGTTGTGCCGTTCCTGGTATTTTTCAACCGGTTGAATTTGACGGCCGCGCACTTGCCGATGGTGGCTTGCAAAACACTTTGCCTTCAAATGTGCCAAAACTTTTTGGCTGTGATTATGTTATCGCTGTTGATGTCAATGCTAAGCGAACTTATGGGGCATCTTCAACCAAAATTCTAGATGTTATGGGTGCAACTATTAGAATTCTGATGAAAAGGAATGCCGAAAAAGGCTATGAGTATGCCGATGTTGTTTTAACACCTGAAACTAAAAGGTTTAAGTCTACTAGCCTTGAAGGCTTTGACGATATGATTGAAGAAGGTTATCTTGAAGCGATTGATAAGATGCCTCAAATACTTGAAATTTTAAATAAAAAACCTATATCAAATAGGTTAAAAAGTAGATATAAAGATGATGCGACAATAATTTAACAACTCAAAATTTTGAAAGTTAAATAATATAAAGCATTTTCGGCTTGCATTTGTCCGGACTTAATCATGAAATCAACTTCTTCAAGAAGCGATAAAATGTTTTTAAGTTGTACTTTTGAGAAATATTTACTTTGATTTCTAGCCTTTAAAATTGCAAAAGGTTTAACATCAAACATCTCTGCAAGTTCTTCGTTGGAATAATCTGACAAACTGCAAAATGCCACTCGTCTAAAATGATTTGTGACCAAAGAAAGCAAAGCGCTTTCTTTTTTTTCTAGCATATATTGCAATAATTTGATGCTTTTGTCTTTGTTTTTATTTCCAAGTGCTTCTGTTAATTCAAAAATTTGAAATTCTTCGTCTGGCAAAACTAAACTTTTGACCATATCTGTGTTAATAGGTTCATCGCCGCAAAATGCAACAAGTTTTGGAATTTCCGAAATAATTTTTGTCATGTTTTGTGAGCAATAGTCAATTATCAAATTTATTGCAGCGGGTTCAATTTTTTTGCCGTTTTTTATAACTTCATTGTTAATATATCGAACAAGAGTTGCGTTGTCTAAATTACTACAATCAATAATTTCGCCGCCATGCAAGTTTTTTAGGTTGGTATTGAGTTCAATAACTAAGCAGGTGGTTGGTTGAATATTGTCTATGCAATTTTGAATTTCTTGTTTGTCTTTTTCTGAGATTTTTTCCAAATTTTTAACATGAACAAGTTTATATTCGCTGGCAAAAGGTAGCCCATTGACCGCTTCAATGAACTTCTCAACATTCCAATTTTCGTTATCAAAATAAATTTCGTTAAAGTCTGAAAAATCGCTGTTAATTGTTGCTTTTTTAATGAGTTTATAGGCCGTTTGTTTCAAATAGCCGTCATCGCCAGAAAAAAAGTAGACATTTTCAACTTTATCTTTTAATTTTGATGCCAACTCCAAAAATTTCATACATGAATATTATAACAAAAAAGTTGCAAAAAGAAAGTGATTTTAACAAAAATATAAAATCAGGCTAGCAACAGTTGTTAAACTCGCAACGGAAACACACGCGGCAATTTTATATCGTTTATTTAACAGGCACATTCGACTCGCAAAGAAAATCAATGCGTAGTAACCGAGATAAATCGCAAGATTAAGTTTGAACAAACTTATGAAGGTATAAGGAATTGATGCGACAAAACTTGCACTTATTTTGATTGCTTCCAAAATAAGTTGGGTGAGATAAAGGAAATTTCCGAAGAAAGGTGTTATATAAGTGAGCGGTAAAAATACGAATTGAATTATGTAACCAAC
>CALBYO010000080.1 GCA_937889705.1 uncultured Bacillota bacterium
CATGATATTTGAAAACACAATATTGCAAAACTCCAAAATTTTTTCATTAGAGCGATAATTATTCTTCAAATTTCTATCTTCTGCAAATTCGTTTTCTTTAAAATTTTTAACAGTTTCCGTGAAAATGGAAACATCAGACTGCCTAAACGCGTAAATACTTTGCTTTGGATCACCTACAATAAAAACATTATTCTTGTTACATAAGTGTTTTAGAATTTCATTTTGCAAATTGTTGACATCTTGAAATTCGTCAACAAAAACATATTTGTATTGCTCTTTAACCGCACTTTCAACTTGCGACATTTGCAAAAGTTTTAATGCCATTTTTTCAATGTCTGCAAAATCATAAATTGAATTATTATTTTTCAATTCGTTAAGAATTTGAATATATTTTTTATAAAATTCGATAAAAATTTGATATTTTTCTTTAATTTTTGCTAAATTTTCGCCATTTTCAGCAAACATATTAATATTTTCATCTTTTACATTCTTGGTAAATTTTGAAAATATCTTTTTAATAGATTTCAAATTTTCAACAAGTTCTGGGTCGTCATCTTTACCTTTTACAAAACGCTGAAAAGAAAAATCTGACAGCCTTTGCTGTTTTTGCAATATATCTAAACTCAAAACCGAATTTAATTCCGATAAACACGCATTGCAATGCGCAGCGATTTTGTCTTGACTTCTCAAAGCCGCCGTTTCTAAAATTGCATCAAAATTTTCAATCGCGTATGAAATATTTTGATTGTAATAATCATTCAAAATTTCTTTTGGCAAGTTTAAATCATTAATCATTGATAATGAAATTTCATCAAGCCATTTTTCATCATCTATTTCTGCACTTAAAAAATCTTGTAATTTTATAATTCGATTAAACAATGCGGTTTCGTTTCTTTTTTTGTTAAATGCTGAAAAAAGTTTTAAATATTTTTCTTCATTTGCCTTAAATTGATTAATAGCCAAACTAAATGCATTTTCTTTTAAAATTTTGCTTTCGCTATCATCTGCAATTACAAAACTTGGGTTAATGTTTAACAAGTAATAGTTCGCTTTGATAAGTTTTTCATAAAATGAGTGAAAAGTTGAAATGTCTGCAATGGACAATTTGTTAATTTGCTTTTGCAAAAACTCTTTATCTTTACTTTCAGCAATCTTGTTTAGCAAAAACTCGTTAAGCCTGCTTTTCATTTCCGCCGCCGCCGCATTGGTGTATGTCAAAACAAGCAAATTGGAAATATCAACTTTATTATCGAAAATTGTGTTAAAAATTTTTCGTATCATGGTTGAAGTCTTTCCGCTTCCAGCAGATGCAGAAACAATAAGACTTTTGTCTTTTATCTCCAAAACCACATCTTGTTCATTTTTTTCTTCCATTAAAATCTCTCCACAATTTCAACTATGTCTTTTTCTTTTATCGCACCCGTGCTTTCTCTAAACTCACCAAACTCACTATTAAACATACAAAGCGAATAATAAGGACAATATTCGCAAATTTTTGTTTCGTTTGGCAACGCCTTAATGTTACCGGCTATGCTTTCTTCAATTCCGCTTTCAACAAGTTTCTTTGCATAGAGCGTAAGTTTTGGCAAATTGCCTTTTTCAAGCACGCCATTACGCGCATAAACTTTGAAGTTGTCTGTCGTCGAAGATTTTTGCAATGATAAATTAACAACATCGCTTTTCAACTTTTCTGGCGATAATGTGTTGTCTAATTTTTTTATAACTCTTGTATCCTCTTCAAAGTAGCCATTTAATTTGTTGTCTTTATTTGTAAGTGAGTCAAAAACTGGGAAATAAAACGCTCCGTCTACGGTGTTAGAATTTTCTTGCGACAAAATATAGATTGGCAGTTGTAGTTGCCTGCCTTCATAAAATTTTGAAAGACTAACTTTATCTTCACCAGTTTTGTAATCTATAATTCGCACGCTATCATTGCTTTTATCAATTCGGTCGATCCTTCCATTAATTACAAACCTATCACCATTGATTTCGCCAAGATTAACAATAAATTTTTTTTCAAACTCGCAAGGTTTATAACCACAACATTCAATTTGTTTTATCAAAACATGAGCAAAGTGATTTGCTTGTTTATTTAAATATGAAAAATAAGGTCGATTTTCTTCCAACTTGCAAAGCATAGACAAACGCTCGTTGGAATTTTTAGCAAAAGCAAAACTTCTATTTACTTGAAGCAAAAATTCTTTGTCTTGCAAATTTGCGACATCAACTTTTAAAAAGTTTTCAGCAAAAGCATGAAAAAGATTTCCCACGTCTTGTGGCATAACTTGTGCTAATAAGTTTGGTTGTAAATTTAAGCCGTAGCAAGCAAAGTGCATGAAAGGACAATTAAAAAATTGTTGAATTTTACTTATTGAAGTTGAATGTTTAGGATATAAAACATCTTTTGCATTTGATATTTCTTCGCATGAGATTTTTCTCAAACTTTTTTCATTTTTAACTGCTTTTAAAATTTCATTTCTTTTACTATTAAGCAAGGACTTAAAAATCAAATCTTGCATAAAAATTTTGTTATCAGCGTTAATGTAAAATTCGTCACTAACAGGCACAGGGCTATTTTGAATAAGCCACATATTTTTTAAACTTTTAACAAACTCTGGCACAGCATTGCAACCGAGCATGGACAAATAAACTTTTTCACTGGACAAGCAAGCGTCATTAAAAAGTTTAAATTTGTTACGGCGATTTATCATTTCAACGCTTGGTTCAATCTTTAAAGTTTCAAATTTGTTAATATCGCTGTCCAAGATTAAACCGCTATCTTTTTTTGACAATGGGACATTATCTCCGCAGCCAACAAATATTCCAATTTTTCTTTCTTCAAAAAAGCTGACATCATTTTGTCCAACAAACACTGAATTAATAGAAAGCGGTAAGTTGGATATCATAATGCTTGAAAACATTTCCATAGCAATTTGCTGCATACTTTCCACGCTGAGTTCGCAATCTAAATTCATTTTTTTAAGTTGTTCAATAGCCTGATTAAATTTATTTTCAAATTGAACATAAATTTTTTCGTTATTTAAATCGCCACCATTTTTAAATTTTTCGGTCAAATTTTCTATTTGATTATTTAACTCAAAAATATTTGATATTTCGGTTAATAATTCAATAAATTCAGAAAAAACCTTTATTTTTTCATATTTTTCTTTAATATTTTTTATTTTTTTATTAAATATTTCAATATTATTTATTTCAAGATTTAAAGTATCATTAACTTTCAAGCCTTTTTCAAAAATATTTTTATTTATTAACTCAATTTCTTCTTTATCAATTTGAGAAAAATTATCGCTAACCAGCGCCAGAAAATTTAGCACATTTTCGTCTTTTAAGAAGTCAAATATTTTAAAAATAAATTTGATAGGTGCAAGATCAAAAAGTGTTTTTGTTGTATCAATATAATATGAAATATCTTCGCTTGAAAATATCTCGCTTATCTGTTTTTGATAACTTTCTAAACTTGGAACAAAAATATTAAAATCGCTAAAATTATAGCCGTTTTGTAAAATCTCAAATTTTATTATATTTGCGACTTGCTCAATTTCAGAAGTTATATTTGAATTGTTTAAAATCGCCACGCCATAAGGAATGTTTTTTTGCGTTTGTTTAAAAGCGAACAAATTATCTGCAATATGCTTTTGAAATTCGTTTTGATTTTTTTCACAAATTATAATGTTAGGCTTAATTTTTAAGTTTTCGCAAATCTGAGCAACTTTTTGCAAAACATCTTTTTCATAAATATATTCATTTTCGCCTGTCGTACTGCAAGTTGCAATCGAAACTGACCTAGCACATTTTACAAGTAATTCGATAATCGTTTTTACCTGCGAAGTAAAACTGTCAAACTCAGCAAAATAGAAATTGGAATTTTTTATAAGTTCGCTTTCTTCAATTTGCTGCGCAAACAATGTTATAAGATCCGCCGCATCTATTTTTTCACGCTCGCTACATTCATAAAACTCATAAATTTTTGCTATGTCAATTAATTTTTGATTTGCTAACTCGCTTGCACTTTTTAAAAATTTGTCAGCACTGATCTCGCAAGATTTTAATTGCGATATGGTTAAAAAAATCTCTTTCGCAAGGTCGATTGACAGATTTGCCTCTTTCAAACTTTCAAATTCTGCTTGATGTTCAATTAGAATTTTATAAACCAAAAGCATGCCTTCTAAATTGCTTTGAGTTTTAAATTCGTTGCCTGAGAGTTTTAAAACCTGGCTCGCAAGTTTAGATATGGAAATAACATCAATATTAAAAGTGGAAGAAATTCCAAGTTCTTGAAATAACAATTTCTCTGCTTGCAAAGAAAACCTATCTGGCACAACAATAAAATTTCTCAAATCTAAATTTTGCGAAACTTCAACATTCTTAATAACTTCTTTTGTGGCTTGCCTGAGCGTTTGTGCCAAATACAAATTTATTTGCATGAAAATATTTTAACATAAAATAAAAAAACATCAAATGATTAAATAAATATTTAATTTTTTATTTGCTTTTTGCTTAAAAATAAATACAATGTTTACATGGACAAAGTCGATGTCAAAAAATTAAAACAACAAAAACTTAAACAAGTTTTGCAAAAACGCAGGGAAGATTTCAGAGTCGTTGTTGAAAACGACAATCTGTGTCTTTATCGCGATGAAAGCAAATGCATAAGATGTGGTCGTTGTAAAGACGCTTGCAGCAGCGATGCTGGCGTATTTGATTCCTTTGACAGAGAAAAGTCTAAAAACATCTGCATAGGCTGCGGAAAATGCGTTAGCGCTTGCCCAACTGGTGCATTACTAGAAAAATCAGGCTATCGCCAGGTTTTAGAAGCATTGAATGACTATGACAAAACCCTTGTTGTGTCTGTCGCCCCTGCTGTTAGAGTTGCAATCGCAGAAGAATTTGGTTTTAACAGCGGAATATATGACGAAGGAAGATTGATTTCTGCTCTTAGAATGATAGGTTTTGACTATGTTTTTGATGTCACTTTTGGTGCAGATTTAACAGTAATGGAAGAAGCAACCGAACTTGTTAAACGCCTTACACTCAAAAATAAGCCGCTTCCACAATTCACAAGTTGCTGCCCTGCATGGGTGAATTTTGTTGAAACATATAGACCCGATTTAATTCCAAACTTATCAACAACAAAAAGCCCAATTTCAATGCAAGGCGCAATAATAAAAACCTTTTTTGCAAAAGAAAAAAATTTTAAACCAGAAAATATTGTTCATGTAACAGTTGCTCCATGTATCGCGAAAAAATCCGAAATCAATCGGGACAAAATATCTGGCTCTGCAAAATATTGGAAAAACGAAAGCCTAAAAGATGTCGATTATGTTATCACAACTCGCGAACTTGCTCACATAATCAAAAAATTGAATATTCCTTATGGCACTTTGCCAAACGGAGAATTCGACAAACTCTTTTCACATGGTTCAGGCAGCGGAATTATTTTTGGCAGCAGCGGCGGAGTGACAGAAGCAGCAATCAGAGAAGCGTATTATCTCTTAAACGGCGAAGAAGCCCCTGCAAATCTTTTAACACTTAAAAAACTTCGCAGCGTAGACGGCATAAAAGAAGATGTGGTCGATTTAGGCGAAACAAAAATTCGCGTTGCCGTTTGCAATGGCTTAAAAGCCGTGAAACAGCTTTTAGAAGAACTCGACAAAAAAGAAAAAGAGTTTGATTTTATTGAGATTATGACATGCGAAAGCGGTTGCGTTGGAGGTCCTGGCCAACCCAAATCACAAAGCCCGGACACGAACCAAAAGCGCGCTGCCGCATTATATCATAATGACGAAGAGTCTAAAATAAGAAGTGCACACAACAATCCAGACATTCAAAATGTTTACTCAAAATTTTTGGGAATGCCACTTAGCGGAATGTCAAAAATGTTGCTCCACACGACTTATAACGACAATTCAAAAAAATTTATTTTAAAGGAGAATCAAAATGGAATTAAAAGGAAGTAAAACCGAAAAAAATTTATTGGAAGCATTCGCTGGCGAAAGTCAAGCAAGGAATAAATACACATACTATGCTTCAAAAGCAAGAAAAGATGGATATGAAGAAATTGCAAACATCTTTGAAGAAACAGCAAACAACGAAAAAGAACACGCAAAAATGTGGTTCAAAGCGCTCCACAACGGCTCAGTTCCTACAACTGCTGAAAATCTAGTTGACGCAGCAGCTGGCGAACATGGCGAATGGATAGATATGTACGAAAGAATGGCTCGTGAAGCAGAAGAAGAAGGCTTCACAAGGCTCGCTTATCAATTTAGAGCAGTCGGCGCTATCGAAAAATTGCACGAAGAGAGATATTTAAAACTTTTGAAATCAGTTAAAGAAAATACTGTGTTTACAAATGCAAAAGTTGTTGCATGGAAATGCTTAAACTGCGGTCATGTCCACATGGGAACAAAAGCACCAACAGTTTGCCCTGTTTGCGACCACCCACAATCATACTTTGTTCAAGTTGAAATTTAATCAAATAAATTTTTAAAGTAAGTCAAAATTTTTATTGACTTACTTTTTTATTTGTATTATAATAGCCGTGCTTTGATTAACAATTCCCTCTCATTAATTAAAGCAGGCAACAAATGTGTTGTTAGTAGCGTGTAAACGCTCTAACAAAAACATTGAGCAAATTTAATTTGCAAAAATAAACAAGTTTATGCATAATACAACTTTATATGCGCTGTTAGCTCAACTGGATATCATCTTCGATGATGCGACAGCGTCGAACCTTTGCAAGAGTCTGCATGCAGCCTCTGCAACTCTTCTCCTTGTCTAATGAGCGTTGTAACGCTCTAACAAGTAAAATAATCAAATAAGTTTATGCATAATACAAACTTTGTATGCGCTGTTAGCTCAACTGGATAGAGCGTTGGTCTACGGAACCAAAGGTTAGGTGTTCAAATCCCCTACGGCGCACCAAAAAAAGAGAGTGACTTTGAAGAAAGTCACTCTTTTTTTATTTGCTTTAAATTTTTGTTATTTCTATAAATTTTTGCTAAAATAAAAACATGAAAATATCGGAAGAGTTTGAAGCAGAAATTGTTGACCTTGGAGCAAACGGTAATGGCGTTGCGAAAAAAGACGGCATCGTTTGTTTTGTGCCATACACGATTACTGGCGATAAAGTTTTGGTTAATGTAAACAAGATTGAAAAGAACTTTTGCTTCTGCACTGCCAAAAAAATTATCTCCCCTTCAAAAAACCGAATTTCACCAAATTGCCCATATTTTGGAAAATGCGGTGGCTGCCAACTACAACATATTTCTAAACAAACGCAATTAGAATATAAAACAAAACAAATAAAAACCATTTTAGAAAAAAACTTACATCAAAATATTGATGTATTACCTTGCATCAGTGAAAACGATTACCACTATCGCAACAAAGTCAATTTCTCTATTGTCCAAAATAGGCTTTGCTTTTCAGACAATCAAAATAACTTTTTTGCTGTTTCTAACTGCCCTTTATTTGTTTGTGATTTAACACAAATTATTGAAATATTCAACAATTATTTGCAAAACAACACGCCAGATTTGAAAGCATTGCATATTCGACTTTTGAACGATGTTTATCAATTCACTTTTGTATCAAACAGCAACAATGTTCCAAAATTTGACGAATTAATCAATAATTTAAAAAAGATAAATCTCACTTATTCCTTGAACTTTTGCATAAATAAAATTAAAAATAGTTCGAACATAATGGGCGAAATAAAATGCGTTTATGGTGATGAAAAACTAGATTATGAAAACTTTGGAGTTAAAAGCATGATTTCTCCTGAGTCTTTTTTGCAAGTTAATGAAGAAGTTCAAAATAAAATTTACGAAAGCATCAACAATAAAATTTCAGATTCAAACAATGTGATAAACGCTTATGGCGGAACTGGAATTTTAAGTTCAATTATTGCCAAAAAAGCAAAAAAGGTTTATTCAATAGAAATAAATAAACAGGCAAGCAAAAACTGCCAAGAAATGATTGACAAAAATAAAATAAATAATATTACAGCAATTTGTGGCGATTGTAAGATTGAAATTCCAAAATTATTAGAAACACAAAACATTTCTCACATTATTTTTGACCCACCAAGAAGTGGCATTGATAATTCAATTTTAGAGTGCGTAAAAAAATTAAATATTGAAAATATAATTTATCTTTCTTGCAATCCCTCAACGCTGGCAAGAGATTTAAAAATACTTTCAAACAAATATGAAATTGTGAGCGTGCAGCCTTATGATATGTTCCCTCAAACTTATCACATAGAAACGCTTGTGTTTTTGAAACTTAAAAATATGTAAAAATCGTTGTATTGACATAAAACTGTCATAGTGATATAATATAATTAATTATGGAAAGAGATGAATTTTTAGAATCAGTCGCAAAAGAAACTTTGGAAAAAATACTTAAAGATAATCCAAGTTGTAAAAATGACGATATCAAAGTTTTTGTTGATTATTCAAAAGAAAGCCCAGAAATCAAGTTAGTTGTTCCTGGCAGTGTAAAAATGATAACCTCTTATATGTTTGATCATTTAAAAAGAGTCAATTCGGTAGATATCCAGGAAGGTATCCAAACCATAATGTCAAATGCTTTTGATACTTGCGACAGTATTAGGGAAATTCACTTGCCAGAATCTCTTGTCCAAATTAATGCATTAGTATTCATTAGATGTATAAATTTAGAAAAAATAAACTTCCCTAATAATTTATTGAAAATAAATTCAGATGCCTTTTCTCAATGCGGACAACTGAAAGAAATTAAACTACCAGATAGTTTAGAGGATCTTGGACCTGGAGCTTTTGCATTCTGCAAAAGGCTTGAAAAAGTTGAATTATCAGATTCTATAATTGATTTGAGATGCAACACGTTTCAAGATTGTTACAACTTAAAAGAAATTAAATTACCAAGAAATCTTGTAAAAATTGAATCTAGTTGTTTTCATAAGTGTCGTTCTTTGGAAAATATTGAACTTCCAGACACTGTAAAAGAAATAGGTCAATATGCATTTGAACACTGTGAAAAATTAAAGAAAATTAAACTTTCAAAAAACATTGAAAAAATCTGGATAGAAGCATTTGCAGAATGTGCACTTGAAGAAATTGTTTTGCCATCAACAATGCAATTTCTTGATCGTAAAGTATTTTCGGATTGTGCAAATCTTAAAAAAGTCTTGTATGAATACGAAGATGGTAAATACTGTACTTTATCAAAAGAATTATATGATGAAGGATTAGATAGTGACGAGTTTCGCGGGCTTAGAAATTTCTTAAAAGTAAGAGATAAAATTGGAGCGAAATTTATTCCCGTTAAGCAAATTTTTACAAACACTCCCGAAAACATGATTGAAAATTTCTATAAACATTCTAAACTTTGGGCAGAAGTATTCAACAAATTTGCTCAATCAAATGGAACAACTATGAAAGCAATTTTGCCACAAGTAAAAGAAGATTTTTATAAAATTTGTTTTGTTTCAGGTCTTTTTCAAGATGATTATAAAGTTAGAATGCAAGCAAAAGAATTTATTGAAACTAAAATAATTGGAAAATTTGGTCAATATCCACTACACGAAAGATTTACTGGTTTAAATATTTACGAAAATGGTTTTAACCCAAATTTTGCAGAATTCTTTATAAAAAACTTTGGTCCAGATTTCTTAATTAAACTCACTTATGATGACGATTTAAGAAGTATCAATTATTTTGCACAAGCTTATAACAATTTTTCAGAAGTTGAAAGAGCATATCCTAATAAAGTTGTAACAACAAATACAAACAATGACAAGCTCACAGAAGAAGATGTTTATAAAGTTATATCCAAAATAACATATAGCGGTATCAAAACCGAACAAGACCAAGCCCTTGCTGAATTATGCAGTATGTATGGCTATTCACAAGAAGATTATAAACAACTTCAAGATTATATGCACGAAGGCGAAAGAATAAAAAACGAAGGTCTTGAAAACTTGTTTTGCTTGCCAGACGAAGTTAGCAGCAAAAATGTTGTTACTTATCGTTTCCTTGAAAAAGGCGACCCACTTGGAGGCATGCTTGGCGAAATCACAAATTGCTGTCAAACGATTCATGGTGCAGCAGCTGGTTGCTGTAAACATGGCATGACAAACCCTAATGGCGGATTTGTTGTATTTGAACTAGAAGGCAAAATAATTGGACAAAGTTGGGTCTGGTATGATAAGCAATCAGAAAAAATTTGCCTAGACAATGTTGAAGTGCCACGCTCAGCCAAAGATAGAGCGGTTCATGGAAAATCAGATTTTAAAAATTGCTTAAAGCGTTTAAGTAAGAATTTTAAAACCGCGATGAAAGAAAAAGGAATAAATGTTTCCTACGTTACTATGGGCGCAGGCTACAATGACATTTTAGATGTTGTATTTAATAGTTTCCAAGAAGTGAATGCAAATATGACACTTGCAAATGCAGCAATTCAACAAGGTGGTCACCAAACTAAATTGCTAGGCCATGCCCCTGCTTTAATTTACACAGATATAAATCAAGGCGAATACATTTTGGAATAAAAAATAACAGTCAAATGACTGTTATTTTTTTCTTTGTCTTAATATTTCAAAAACTGATACAGCAGTTGCAACTGATACATTTAACGAGTTTATTTTGCCAAACATCGGAATTGTGAAAACTCCATCACATTTTTGTTTTGTAAGCCTTGAAACGCCAAAGCCTTCGCTTCCCATAACAACTGCAATCGAGCCGGTTAAATTGCTTTTCCAAATGTTTTCTCCGCCAAGTTCACAAGCATAAACCCAAACGCCTTGCGTTTTTAAATAATCTATGGTGTTATTTAAGTTTGTTACTTTCACAATGTTTACATTGCTTGCAGCACCAGCACTTGTTTTCAAAACTGTGTCATTAACCGCGCATGCTCTGTGTTCTGGAATTATTATTCCATGAACGCCCGCACACTCTGCCGTTCTGATTATTGCTCCAAAATTGTGAGGGTCTTCAACGCCATCTAGAATTAGAATAAAAGGTGGCTCATTTTTTTCGTTTGCCAAATTAAAAATGTCTTCCAATTCGGCGTATTCAAATTCAACAACTTCACCTACCATGCCTTGGTGGGCAATTTTTTCATTTTTTAAATTCGCGGTTTTGCTATCTAAAATTTTTCTATCAACAAAATTAATTTTAACATTGCTTTGTTTTGCCAAGTCAATAATTTCTTGCGATTGCTTATCTCTTAAAGATTTATCAATCATAAGTTTGTTAAATGTTTTTTCGCTTATTAATGCTTCACGAATAGCATTTTTACCGTAAATTAGCATTGACTTTCTCCTTTATTATGAACAATTTCAAACGATTTTTCTAAAATCTCGTTTAGTCTGTCTTGCCTTTCAAGCAAATACAAATAACCGATAACCGCTTCAAAAGCAGTTGCTTTTTTATAGTTCTCGATTGAACTATTTTTTGCCTTATGAGATTTTGCATTTCTTGCACGCTTTGCGATTTCTTGCTCCTGGACTGTCAAATCGTTAAACAACACATCATACGCTTTTGCTTGCGCCCCTGCATTGCAATATTTAACGCACTTTGAATGATAATCTCCTGCCAAAAGATTGCAGGACTTCAATATTTTGTTTCTTATAAAAAGAGTATGAACAGCGTCACCAACAAAACTCAGTGACAAAATGTTCATCTCGTTTATATTTTTTTCGTTTATTTCTTTAATTTCGTTCAAAATATATCCTACTTTAAATAATCTTTCAAATTAATTGTTTGTTCAAATTCTTCTTTGCGTTTTGCCAAGATTTCGTCATCAACACGAGCAAAAAGTGGCTTTGGTGCAAGTGTTTGATGTGATTTTTCAATATCAATCTTGCCAGCCTTTGCCCAAACATTTTCGTCAGTTGGTGCGCCTGCGAAGTTTAGTTGTTCTTGCCAAATTTCTGTTGCTCTGTTTGGAATGATTGGCGCAGCGCAAATGCAAAGCGATTTTGCCATACACAAACATAAATACAAAACTTTCTTTGCGTTATCTATGTCGCCATTTTTAATAAGTGACCAAGGTGCAGATTTTTCGATATATCCATTTCCAACGCTTGCAAAATTCATAATTTCTTTATACGCTTTGATAAATTCAGTTTTTGCAAACAAGTCGGAAATCAAGTTTGGATATTCTTGAATTGCTTTAATCATTTCAATATCAAATTCGTTTAATCCAAGATTTGATAGTTTGTCATATTCTTTATTTTCAATCGCGTTTTTAATTTCGCCGTCAAATTCAAAATCTAATTTTCCTTCAAAATTTTTATAAATCATATTCAAGCAACGATTGAAGAAATTGCCAAATTTTCCAACCAAATCTGCATTGACAACATCACGATATCCTTCCCATTTGAAATCGCTGTCCTTATTCTCTGGGAAAACTGTAACCAAATATGCCCTAAGAGTGTCCACATCAATGTCACTTGTTAAAAGTGCATCGCAGAAAACACCGATTTTCTTGCTCTTAGAAAACTTTTGACCATCAAAGTTCATGAAATTAAATCCAACAACATTGTGCGCTAAGTTATATTTGCCATTTGCGATTGTCATTGCTGGGAAAAATACAGAATGGAATGAAATGTTATCTTTGCCAATAAAGTTGTATATTTCGCAATCAGGGTTTTGCCATCTGTCCTTAACAAGTTCGTCCCCGCCAAGTTCTTTTGTTATTGAAATATATCCGATTGGAGCATCAAACCAAACATAGAAAACCTTGTCTTCAAAGCCTTTAAGTGGAACATTTATTCCCCATGGAATATCTCTTGTTATAGCACGTGGAGTTAAACCTTCTTTTATCCATCTTTTTGCTTCTCCATAAACATGTGGACGCCAAATATTTTTGTGTGCTTCAATCCATTTATCAAGTTCAGGCTCAATTTTATCAAGTTTTAAAAACAAGTGCTTTGTCTTTTTAAATACAACTGGTTCGCCACAAAATTTACAGTGTGGATTGATAAGTTTATCACTATCGTAAACCGAGCCACATTTGTCGCATTGGTCGCCGTAGGCTTTGTCATATCCGCAATATGGGCAAGTGCCGATAACAAACCTATCTGCCAAAGCAATTTTGTCTTTCTCGCAATATAACATTTCAGTTTCGCGTTCTTCAATGTAACCATTTTTGTATATTTCAGTGAAAAACTCTTTTGTTATAGCATCGTGCTCAGGTGTATGCGTTCCAGAATTCAAAGAATATGATATACCAAGTTTTTTATAAATTTCCCTATGAATATCTCCAACCTTTTTAACAAAAACCTCTGGTGGCATATTGTATTCTTGTGCGGATATTAAGTTTGCTGTTCCGTGCTCATCTGCGCCGCCAACAAAAATTGCATCGTTGCCAATAGCTTTTTGATAACGATAAAAAATATCGGCTGGCAAATGACAACCAACTATATGCCCAAAGTGTGGTAAATTGTTAACATAAGGCAATGCTGCGGTGATTAAAACTTTCTTATTCATAAACATCTCTCTTTGTAAAAATTTCTAACCTAAGTATACTCAAAAATTTATAAAAAACAACAAATTATGCATACATGAAAACATATCTTGACCATAAATATACTTAAAATGGGATATGTATAAGTTATCCACATTTCCACATATAAATAATTATTCAAAATTGTAAATATTTATAAATTTTTTATGCATAATGTGAATTTATGGCACTTTTGGGACAAGTTATCCACATTTCCACATACATTTTTAATCAAACTGCCTATTTCCTAGTGTATAGAGTTCTAATTTATCTATAAAATGTAGATAACTATGAGTATAACTTTGACCAAAATTAAGATAACATTTATCATTTTAAAAGTCAAGGCATATCCGTTATGCATAAAAATAAAATAAGATGCATTAAAGGTGAAAAATTAAAAACTTATCACGCTTAAAAATACATCTTTTAATGGCACCTTATAAACACAAATTGCACTTTGGTAAAATAAAAACTCGACTGGCAAAAACCTGGCTAATAAGGGTTAATGCAGAACTGTTTTCGCTATCATCACAATAAATATTGATGCGTTTTGGCGATAAACTTATAATTGAAGTTATCAAAAACGCTTCGTCATTTTGATTGCTCATCTCGCTATCCTGCTCTATTTCGTTAAAATTCTCATCACAGATTTTAAAACTATCATTTTCTTTAACAACATTAATACAGCCTGTTGAAATCTCTATGTTTTCAATCAAAAATTTTAATAAGTCTATAAATGTATCATTACAAAGCAAATAACTAGCATTTTCGTTGGCTAGTTTAATCAATTCTTGCCATTTGCTTCGTAATTGTTTCAATCTAAAATCGTAAAAACTTTCTATAAAGAAATTTGCGTTAAGTTTCAAATTATGAGTAACAATATACCTGTCGGTTTCGCGGTCAAACACAACAAGAGCCTTTTTAAGTGCGTCCAAATTTAATTGATTATGTATTGGAAGGTGCAAGTTACGATTGATATAATCAAGTTTAAAGTCAGTTGTGATAACATCAGCAATGGCATCGCAGATAAAAAAAGATATGCGAGGTTTCTCAATTTCTTCGCAAGCAACAACGATAAATATTTTTTCGTTTTCACTATAAGAAGTCACAACAGCGCCAAAACTGCTGGCATTGCTTTTGATTTCTTTATAGAGTCTTTTTGCAGACATGGCATTTTGTTCAGATAAAGCAATAGAAAATTCAAACATAAAATATCCTCGCAAGGTATTTTATGCAATGAAAAACTTTTTAACCGCAAAAAAATAAAACACTTTGTCAAATAAACAAAATAAAAAAACCACTCCGGCCGAGTGGTTTAAATTTTAAATTGTGAAAACTGAACTTTATGGAATGGGTTTTGATAGTAAACTAAGTTTCTTATTTATCTTTTAATTTCGTCTAAACTTTCTTATAACAAAGTGTGTCTCCGAGTTTGAGTCTTTGTGTTTTGTAGCTTTTGCTACGAATTTTATTTTCGACCTAATTAAAGGTCCATCAAGTTCGCTTGAACTTGAAGTCGACATAAAGAATTACTCTTTAAAAGGAGGTGATCCAGCGCCACCTTCCGATAGCGCTACCTTGTTACGACTTCACCCCAGTCATTGGTTTTACCTTAGGCGGCTGCCTCCTTGCGGTTAGCGCACCGACTTTGGGTCCCCCCAACTCCCATGGCGTGACGGGCGGTGTGTACAAGACCCGGGAACGCATTCA
>CALBYO010000081.1 GCA_937889705.1 uncultured Bacillota bacterium
AGTGAATATACTGGGTTTGTATATTCTACAAATAGTTACAAAGAAGATTCAAATGGTGAGGAAATTAGTTATGAAATTTCTAACGGAGTTGCTGTTGCAGGATATATAGGAGAAATGCCTGAAACTCTTGAAATAACAGGTGGAGCAATTAAATTAAGAAAAAGAGATTTTAAAGTTGTTTTGAATGGAGATGTTACTTTATCAAATTTCAAAAGGCAACTTACATCAGTGATGATGACTTTTCAATATGACTTAAATATGAAAGGAAAAGAAAATAAAACTTTTTCTAGTTTGGAAGAATTTGCAAATTATTTTTCATTTATTTGGAATGGAGATGATGAGCAAAATGTTAAAGATCTCGTTGGAGAAACTGTAACATTTACCTATAACGCAATTATTAAACAAAGTACATTTGGAACAGAAATGAATGTAAAAGAAATAAAATCGGGAGCATTTATAGGACAGGAATTTGTTACAGTAAAAATTGGAGCAGGCATTGAAGTAATAGGATTAGGAACATTTAATAGTTGTGAATATTTAACATCAGTGGAAATTCCAACATCTGTTAATGAAATTAGGTCTTCGTTTGGTGATGGCTCTTGGGCTGCGGAATTTACGCAAACAATCGGCGAAGGCTGGGTTAAATCAAGTGACAACTCTGCGGCTAATGCAAATACTCTTTTAAAAGACATTTCTTATGATATAAAAAGAGCGTAACAAAGCAAAACCAGGAAATAAAAAAACTCTCTCGGGTGAGAGAGTTTTTTTATGAAATGTTAAATATTATTGGCGTTTGAGAATACAAACTGGAAATGTAATATTCGTTGTTGCTACAAGCGCGGATTGTGATTGAATATTGATTTGGTTGCAAATTAAATTCTTCTTTCAAACTCGCGAGAGTGATGCTTTGCATTCCGTCTGGCGAATTGGTTGCGTTTACGACTTTTGATATGGTTGTATCATTTGATGTGATGACAAGTTCGTAATAATCTGCATGATTTACGCTTTGCCAAATGAAAGAGCCGTTTTTTCTTGAAAGTTCGGTTTGATTGAGTGTCAATTTCCTAACAAAATTTGTTGGGCTAGATTTCAAACTATTATTTTGCGTTTCTTGTGCGACAGCGTAACAATTAACTGAATACACGCCAGCATAGTCGAACGAAGACTTTAAAGAACTTGATGCGCCGTTAAAATCTAACATTAAAACATTGGTTTCGTTTTCAAAAGTTAAAGTTTTGGCTGGTGAACTTGGAATGGAAATTTCAAAGATGTATTTAATTGCGCCGTCTATTTTTGAAGTTTGAATGACAATTAAATTTTCGCTTTCAACGACTTGCGGTTGTGAAGGCGTTTTAAGTTGGGTTGGTTTATCAAATTTTAAAACGGCGATAGGAATGACAATCGCTGCGATAACTACGATTGCCACTGCCAAGCATATTAAAATTATTTTGCTTTTTTTGCTCAAAATTAACTCCTAATTAAAAGTATTATAAATAATAATATTATTTTTTGCAAATATTTTTAAATATAATTAAAAAAATTCAATTTATTTTATTTTAAATTGAATTTCTTTTTTATTTTACGCTATTTTTGCGAATGGTTTGAAGTCCTTTCTTGTTTCGCTTTCTAGCGGTTTAATTTTTGCGATAGGGTTTGCGATGCCGCCATTGCCATAGACGTACCCATTGCCGTAGGCGCCGTTGTTTACGCCGTTGCCAACTGGCAATTTATATGTGTCGGTGTTGCGGTAAGGGTTGGTAACGCCGTTTTCGTAGTTGTGATAGCCGTAGCCATTTGAAATTACATTGTTGTTATAACCAATTCCGTTTGGCATGCCGTTGATGCCAACACCAGGTGCGACTCCAACTCCGTTAATTCCAGCAGGATTGCCATACACGCCGTTATTCATAGTGTTAGCGTTGTTTGGCAAGTTGTTTGTTTGATTAATATTTTCCGTGTTTGGGTGTTGGTTATTTTGCGTTTCATTGTCCGGGTTTTCGTTATTATTGTTTCTATCGTTTTTGTTTTCGTCAACGATTTGTTCTTGGTCGTCTTGATTTTGGTTGTTATTATTTGGTCTATTATTCAAGCCGAAGCCGATATTTGGTTTTATTGTTTGTTCTTTGAATGTGTCAAGGTTGTGTTTTGGTAAATCTTGAACATTTAAGTTTTTATTTCCGAAATCATTTATTTTTTTTGTATTTTCTTCTAATTTATTATTTTCAACATTTTTTATTGAATTTTCTTGATTTTTTTGTGAATTTTCGTTTATTTTTTCGTTATTTTCAGTATTTTCTTCATTTATTACAATTTTATTTTCGTCATTTTCTATTGGCATTGGAAGAATTTGTGGGAAATTTTCTTTTTTATTTTCTTCAATATTTTTTTCAATATTTAATGCTTCGTCAATATTATCATTTTCGCAGACGCCAGTTATTGCGCATCTAAGTTGCGTTAAAATTGATAAGATATTTGAATAGCAGGAAATTCTTTCGTCAAGGCAGTTGATTAGTTTTACATACTTTGAAGAAATTTGTTCGATTTTTGCGCTTGGGTTGATGTTCATTGTTTTAACAGCGTTGCAACTTGTTTGGACATCATTTCTTGTATTGTTCAAGTTGTTTGTGTATTTGTTCAATTTTGATAAGCAGTCGTTACAAGTTTGGACTTGTTCTTTGTCGAGTTGAATTTGATTTTTCTTTAATTGTTTACAAAGTTCGCTTAACATATCGCAATTTTCAAGAATGCAGGACTTTAAACAGCCGCAATCTTTGTTGGCGCTGCAAGCATCGTTCATCATTAAATACAAATCTTCAATTTTTGAAAAATAGTTTGTTAAACCTGAGTTGTTATAGTCGGCTGTTGAAATACGCTTTGGAACATATTCGCCATTTGTAAGTCTTCTAGGTGGTTTTCTAGTTGGTGAAATTGAGTTTTCAACCGTTTTATTAGCAACTTTTTCAAATTTGTTTTGTGCACTTACTGATTGAGTGCCGTCTTTAACAATTTGAGTGTTTGCGTTTGGTTTTGGCATTTTTTCAATTCTTGGATAATCGTATTTCTTTATATGATTAACTCTATTTGTATTAGTTTCTTCATTAATTATTTCATTATTATTTATTTCACTATTTATTCCATTATTTGTGTTTGTTTCTTGATTTTCAACTGAATTTTGATTTCCGTTTGTTTGTAATTTTTGATTATCAGTTGTTTGCAATTCTTTCATTATGATGTCGTCATCAGACAACTCTTTTGTTTTTTCAAGCAAACTGCTAAGTTTGTTGACATTTGTTTCTATGTTGTTTGCAAGCATGTTTTTGCTATTTTCGCAACCAGCAAAAGTTAGCCCGATAAATACAACAAGTAAAAGTGCAATAATTTTTTTCATATATCCTCCGATTAATACAAAATTATTTTGCTTTGATTTGCTGGAAATATTCATTTTTTAATTTGCTTGAAAAATTTTTTGATAATTTTTTGTTGCTTGCACAAGTTATATTTGAAAATTTTAATTTGGAGAAAAGACTATGGAAATGCAAGAACGAAACAAAAGATATAATGACTATGTTAATGCGAGAATACCAAAAACTCACGCTTGGCCAACACTGCTTAGAGCATTTTGGGTTGGTGGTGTGATTTGTATGATTGGACAAGGAATTACAGACGGACTCGCTGCGATTTTTCCAGCGATGCCAAAACTTGCTATCGCTTCTTATACTTCAATCATATTGGTTTTTATCGCGTCATTTTTAACTGGAATTGGCGTATATGACCGAATTGGAGCGTATGCTGGCGGCGGTTCGATTGTTCCTATCACGGGATTTTCCAACTCAATCACAAGCCCTGCAATGGAATTTAGAAGTGAAGGCTTGATTTTTGGTTTGTGCGTAAAAATGTTTACGATTGCTGGGCCAGTCATTGTTATCGGTGTGCTTGCCAGCGCCTTTGTGGGTTTAATCTATTTGTTTATATAAGGGGAAAATATGGGAAAGGAAAAGAAAAATCAGACTATTAAATTCAAACATCCACCAAAAATAATTGGCAATTATGCTATCGTTGGCCCAAAGGAAGGCGAAGGCACGTTCAAAGATTATTTTGATTATGTTGTTCAAAATGATAATTTTGGCGAAGACACATACGAAAAGGCAGAAAGGAAAATGCTTGAACACGCTATCATGGGGGCTGCTGATAAAGCAGGCATTTCCACAAAAGACATTGATGTCTTGTTGTGCGGTGACTTGCTTAACCAAATTATCTCATCGAGTTATGCTGCTAGGTCATTTGACCTTTGTTATTTAGGTGTTTTTGGTGCTTGTTCGACAATGGCTTTATCGCTTGCTATGGGCTCTGCATTTATTGATGCTGGACATTTCCAAAACATTGCTTGTGCAACATCAAGCCACTTTTCAAGTGCAGAAAGACAGTTTAGATATCCGCTTGAACTTGGCAATCAAAGACCTCCAACAGCGCAATGGACTGCCACTGCGGCGGGTTGTTCAATTCTCTCATCAGAAGGTGACGGTCCAATAATTACTTCGGCAACATTTGGCAAGGTTATTGATTTTGATATTTGCGATGTCAACAATATGGGAGCGGCAATGGCGCCTGCGGCGATGTCGACTATGCTTGCTCATTTTAGAGATACTAACACAACGCCAGATGACTACGATTTGATTGTAACGGGCGACCTTGGAAAACTTGGTTCGGAAATACTTATTGATTTAATGGAAGAAGAAGGCATAAAACTTGGAATTAACTATTGCGATTGCGGACAAATGATGTTCAAACACGACCAAAATGTATTTATGGGCGGTTCTGGCTGTGGTTGCAGCGCTTCCGTTTTAAACTCATTCATTTTAAGAAAAATTCGCGAAGGCGTTTATAAAAAAGTATTATTCATGGCAACTGGTGCATTGCTTAGTCCAACATCATGTCAACAAGGCGAAAGCATTCCAGGCGTGGCACACGCAGTTGTAATTGAAAAGGGGGAATAATATGGAGTATTTTTTAACCTATTTGTATGTTTTTTTAGTAGGCGGTTTTATTTGTATGTTGGGTCAAGTTTTGGTTATCAGAACACAAATGACAACCGCTAGAATTTTGGTAACTTTCGTTATTCTCGGCGTATTTTTGGAGGCGATTGGTGTATATGATTACATCTTTGAATTTGCCAAAGCGGGAATCTCCGTGCCGATTGTCGGATTTGGTGCAAGTTTGGCAAAAGGTGCAATTTCAGCCGTTCATTCACGCGGCATACTTGGAATTTTCACTGGCGGACTTGAAGCAACAGCAGGCGGTATTGCCGCAGCGGTTATATTTGCTTTCATCTTTGCATTGATTTTCCGTCCAAAAACAAAGAAAAGTTAATTTAATTGCATATTCAATTTTAATTTGATAAAATATAAACATAATGGAACTCGAAATAATAAAAGCACTTCAAAGTATAGGAAATGACGCATTGGACATCGTGTGCAAGTCTATTTCTTATCTCGCAAGTTATTTGGGGTTCTTTTTTTGGCTTGTTGTAATTTTTATTTTCTTTAAAAAATCCTACGCCGTTTGCTTTGGCGTCACTTATGGCATAAGTGTTGGATTTAATTACGCCATAAAAGCGATAGTAAACAAACCAAGACCTTATGTTGTGGACACAAGCATAATAAATAAATTGAACGCGGTTGGGCAATCATTTCCAAGTGGGCACACGCTGTCAGCAACAATCATTTGTTTTTTCCTTTCTTATTGGATTAACGAAAAAGTTAAAAACAAGTGGCTAAAATATTCGCTTATCACATTGCTGGTTTTGTTCTTGTTATCGGTTATTTTTTCAAGAATGTATTTAGGTCAACATTATTTAACAGACACTATCGCTGGTTTAGTTTTAGGTGCTTGTTATTCAATTATGGGACTTTTCGCATATAAGAAATATGAAAATAGAAAGAAAAACAATGATAAAAAGGGCAAAAATGATGGAAATAAATAGCATTATTGAGAAAAAAGAAAACAATTTAGAAAATTCTTTTGATGAAATACAATATATGGTTATGGGCTTTGTGAATGGCAAAATTTCAAAAGAAGACATGACAAGATATATAAAAGCGATTTTTGAAAACTCCATGTCGCATCAAGAAATTTTTGATTTAACTAGCGTCATGACAAACTCTGGCGATATATTAAAGTTTGACCCAAATGATGGCGTTTTTGCAGATAAACATTCAACAGGCGGAGTTTCGGACAGCACAACTTTGATTATCGCGCCAATAATTGCGTTATCTGGAATTAAGTTCATGAAAATGAGCGGAAGAAAACTCGGACATACTGGCGGAACGATTGATAAAATTGAGCAATTTAAAGGGTTCAACACCAATTTAACATTGCAACAAGCAAAGCAGGTTGTTAGGTTTCATGGGGCTTGTATAATCGCTCAAACTGCCGACCTTGCGCCAGCAGATAAGTACATATATAAATTGCGTGACGAAACTGGCTATGTTATGAGTTTGCCGCTTATTGCATCATCTGTTATGAGCAAAAAATTGGCTTGCGGCAGCGATGTAATTGTCCTTGATGTTAAATGTGGCAACGGGGCTTTCATGAAAAATATTGATGAGGCAACCGCTCTTGCAAAAATAATGGTTGAAATTGGTAAAAATGCAGGCAAAAAGATTGCCGCTGTTGTTAGTGACATGAATCAACCGCTTGGGCACAATGTTGGTAGTTATTTGGAAACAATCGAGGCAATAGAAGTTTTGGAAGGTAAAACTGGACGACTTCGTGATTTGTCAATTATTTTAGCAAGCAAAATTAAATCTTCTTCTTTTTCTCCATCGCATATATA
>CALBYO010000082.1 GCA_937889705.1 uncultured Bacillota bacterium
GATACTTTTTGATGACTTATCATAACTTATCAAATTCTTACTCAGAATTGTTCATCTACAAGATTTGTCCTGAATTTTGGGCTTTCAAAGAAGCAAATAATGTTAAAACACAAACTGTAAATCAAGAAACCAATGATATTGTTGCAGCAGTAAATTCACAATTTCCAGATTATGAATTATCAATATAAAAAAACAGCCAAATGGCTGTTTTTTTAATCTTTATTTAGCGAATTGTTATAATTTTGATACCAAGTATTCATTTGTCGCATTGTTGGCAATTTTGCTTTTTTACGCAAATATTCTTGTTTGTTGACATCGCAGACTTCCAATTCTTTACCATTCAAGTAGTCGGTTGGGTTTATTTGAGTAAGATGGTTTTTCGTGAAGAAGTATGAGTTGTCGTTCATGAAATTTATGTCTGAATAAAAATCTTTTGCGCGCTTTTCTGACATATAGCCAACATTTTGAATTTTAGCAACTTCTTCGTAGCCAATTATATTTGCGACTTCGTCAAGTTGAATAACATTTTGTAATGCGTCAACGCAATCGTTATATAAATTTGCCAAACTGCTTTGTCTTAAATACTTTTGATAGTATGCTGGGTTGTTCCAAAGTCCGTCATACATACTTGTGCTAAATTCCAAAATTGACTTTTCGATTGCTACTTCAATTTCTCTTGAATTAAAGAACATATCTGTGTTGTTGATAATGTCGTTTATCAAGTGATTTGCAAAACATGAAATGACTGTGTCCATAATTGATGAGTGAAGTGTTTCCATTTCTTCTTTTGAATTTGATTCTAACAACATGTTTATATTTGCTGTGAATAAATTATATTCTTCATCTTCAAGCCCCATTAAGTCTTGCAGGTGCTCGTTTGATTGTCCAAAGAAGGCTTCAAAGAATTCGTCACCATATATGCGATACAAAAGTTCGCAATATTTTGTGTTCATGTTATATGCACACATTGAAATTAAATCTTTATTTTGGTATTGGCAATCGAACATTCTAGCTAGAAGTTCTGTTGCACCCTCAGTTAAATACTTATGATTTTGAAAATAATTTTTATATTCTATTTCATTAATATCTGAAAAATATCCATTAACCACAAAATTTTTGCCATCATAGTTAACATCAAAAACTGAATAATTATTAACAACAAACGCCATTCTATTTGGTGATTTAAAATTGGTGTTTATAAATTTGTTGATAATTCTTTTTCTATCTTCCTCTTTTTCGTGCGCTATCTTTTTCGCTAACGCCTTCTCTATTTTTTCTTTTATTTCTTTTTCTATTTCTTCCTGTTTCTCTTTATCTACTGGAATATTCTGAGAGTTTTTATCATCAAATAAATTTAAATCTTTAAAATTTATAATCATTCCTGGAATAAATTTAATATCTTTATGTAATATATTTTGGTAATTTGTTTGGATTTCGCTAATTGATTTGTCAAAGACATAATCTATTGCTTCTATTAAAATTTCTTTAAATTCTTCTTTGCTATATGAACCTGAAAATTCTTCAAATTCAAACTTTGTGCTCATTTCTTGTGTTGTAAAGCCAATTTTTTGATAAAATTCTCGTGCGTTTTTGGCAATAGAAGATATATTTTTGAAGTCACTTTTGCTAAAGTTGCAACATGTAGTTAAAAGGTGAGTGAATTCATGTACTAAAACATGTTCTTTGTTGTAGCGAAACCTTGGAGCAAGGCGAACAGTATTTTTGCCTGATATATAAACGCCCATTGCTCCTTGACTGATATCTGCAACGCTATTTCTTTGTAGAGTTAAGGTTTTGATATTTTGATTGATTCTTTTTCTAACATTGTCGGTTAAAAGGCCTTTTGAATTTAAGAAGTCGAAAAATTTGCTAAAATATTCTTTAACTTGTTTTTGGTTTTGCCCATATTTCTTGGCAATTATTTGACAATATCTTTCAGTGTTGTATTTGAAAGTGTCGTGTGCGTTTTGATAGTTTTTAATCTTCGCATATTTTTTCTTCATAAGCACCTCTTAAATTCGAGTATATATTTATTTATATGATACAATACATTCTATTGCTTGTCAATAATAAATTTAAAAACGCTCCAAATCTTGGAGCGTTTTATTAATCAACCATTGTAAATTCAATGTCTTTAATTCGAATTGTGTCGCCGTCTTGCGCGCCTTGTTCCTTTAATTTATCCAAAATTCCGTCTTGTTTTAAGCGTTTTTGGAAGTAAGCAAAACTTTCCATATCATCTAAGATTATGCCGCGAGAAAGGTTGTCAATAAGTCCGCCTTCAAGCCTATAAGCGCCGTCTTCTTCAACTGTGATTGTCAAACTTGATGTGTCGCGTTTGTCTAGTTCTTCAAGTTCAATTTCCATTGGAGTTGGTTTTGGAATATCTTTGATGTTTTCCCAGATTGTCTTTTTAAGTTCGTCAAGACCAAGGCTGGTGATTGAAGAAATTGTTAAAATAATAGCGTTTTTGTCATTCAATTTTGATTTAAAATCTGCAATTTTTTCGTTTAAAACATCATTTGGAAGCAAATCGCATTTTGTGAAAACGATGATTTGTTTAAGAGAAGCAAGTTTTTCGCTGTAATTTTTAAGTTCGCGATTTATGTTCTCATAGTCTTCAAAAGGTTCTCTACCTTCAAAGCCTGAAATGTCTATCATGTGAAGAATAAGCCTTACGCGTTCGACATGCTTTAAGAATTCGTGTCCCAAACCAACGCCTTCGCTTGCGCCTTCAATGAGCCCTGGAATGTCTGCAAGAACGAAAGTATTTCCAAAATAATCAACCACGCCAAGGTTAGGTGTGAGTGTTGTGAAGTGATAATTTGCAATTTTTGGCCTTGCGTTTGTAATAACAGATAGGAGAGTTGATTTGCCAACATTTGGATAGCCCACCAAGCCGACATCGGCGATTGTTTTTAATTCCAAAACAACTTCATATTGTTTTGTTCTTTCTCCGCTTTGAGAAAAGTGTGGCGCTTGCCTTGTTGGAGTTGCGTAAAAATTGTTGCCACGACCGCCATTGCCGCCACGCAAAATTCTGACTTTGTCGTTTTCTTTTGTTAAGTCTGCAAGAACTTTTTCTGTTTCGGCGTCTTTGATTATTGTTCCGCATGGAACTGGAATGATGACATCTTCGCCGTCTTTACCTTGGCAAAGTTGTTTGCCGCCACGCTCGCCATCGCCAGCCTTGAACTTCTTTTGGAACTTAAAAGAGTAAAGGGTGTTCAAGTCGTTTTTTGCAACAAAAATTATATCGCCGCCTTTACCGCCGTTGCCGCCATCTGGTCCGCCGTTCATTGTTAATTTTGTTCTATGAAAAGAAACAGCGCCATCGCCGCCATTTCCTGCTTGAATTTTGATTTTAACTTTATCTAAAAACATATAAACCTCGTTGAATTTTCTATAAAAGTATAACACATATTACAATAAAAAATCAATAAAAAAAGCGAAATTACTGCAACCCACAAAAGTAATTTCGCAAAACCAGGAAAATTGCATTTATCAATTTTCTTTAAAGATAATAGCAAAGAAATTTATAAAAAACAACTATTTTTTGCTTTTTTTCTCCATTTTTTGCAAATTTTTATTAAAACTGCAAAATTCTTTTAGTTCGCAGTTCGAACATTCTGGCTTAATTGCTTTGCAATAATACCTTCCAAATAACACTAATAAATAGTGAAGAAGCGACCAATCTTTTTGGTCAAAAATTTTTTGCAGTTGTTTTTCACATTCCAAAGGGTTCTTACTTTTTATTCCAAGTCTGTTTGAAACTCTGAAAACATGTGTGTCAACCGCGATGGCATCTTTTCCAAAACCAACAGACATAACCACATTTGCAGTTTTTCTGCCAACGCCGCTTAGGGATATTAAATCGTCATAATCTGATGGAATTTCTCCGCCAAATTTTTGACATACATCTTTTGCCATAGCGATTAGATTTTTTGATTTATTGTTGTAAAATCCGCAACTGTGAATAATATTTTTTAGTTCTTGTTCGTCAGCATTTGCTAAATCTTTAACAGTTGGGTATTTTTTAAATAGGTTAGGGGTGACAAGATTAACGCGTTTATCTGTGCATTGCGCGGACAAAATAACAGCAACAATAAGTTCATAATTGTTGTTGAAATGTAATTCGCAATCTGCCGCTGGAAATTTATTTTTTAAAATTTCAAAAATTTGTTTTTTGTCGCTCATGATTTGATATTAACATAAAATTTTATATTTGTAAAATTAGTTTGAAAACTTTTGAATATATGTTACACTATGCAAGTAAAATATTATTTGGAGGCAAAAATGGTTTCAGAAAAAGTTATTGAAATGCTTGCATCTCAACTTAACATTTCAAAAGACAAGGTTCAATTAAACGCTAAATTAATTGAAGATTTGGGCGCAGACTCACTTGACATGGTAGAAATGTTGATGCTTGTTGAAGAAGAATTTGGTCTTTCAATTCCAGACGAAGATGCATTGAATTTAAAAACCGTTGGAGATATAATCGATTATATCGAAGCAAATAAGAAATAATTTTTAGCCGCTTTTAAAGCGGTTTTTTTATGCAAAATTTTTTCTTGCCTGATAATCAATGACTTTGCCAGCATCAAAAATTCGAGAAAGATATTTTTGATTGTTTTCCAAACTGTAACCGTCGATTGGTATTCTGTCCATAAAAAGCGTTTTGTTTACTGTTTGATTTAATGGTAAATAGCCAAAAAATTGTTTACTTCCAACACCGCAATATAATTCAAATCCAGCATCTATTAACATCTGATGTTTGTTTGTAAAACTGTTGTCATTATTGTTGAGTTGCCATTCGCCATAAGGGTAGACATAAATCTTTGTTTTGCCAATTATAGGTTCAACTTCCGATTGCCAAAGTGCGATTTCTTCTTTAAATTTTTCGTCAGTTATTTTGTTCATGTGATAATGTCCATAGGAATGGCAAGCAAAAGTCCAGCCATTACTTTTTAATTTTTGAACAACTTTCTTGGCTTTTTCAATTTCGCTTTCTCGATTTTCCCTGTTGTTTGATGAAGTCCTATAACCCAAAACGCCGTCAAATCCAGTTAAACAAATCGTTCCTTTTGCGCCGTCAATACTAAAATCTGGATATTTTTCAACAAATTTATCCAAAATTGAAATGAATTCACTTGTATAACTTTGAACTAGTTTTCCGCTGCCGTTTTGCCAATTTTCAAATGTTTCACTCACAACTTTGCCGTTAGCGTTTATTGCTATTTTATCAACCATTCCGTTTTTCATTTTTCTATGGTCATAAACGACATCGTCAAACGACATAACCAGCGGTTTTTTACCTTTTGGAACATAAATCTTGCATTTTTCTATCTTTCCATTTTTATTTGTAAAAAGCGTATTTATATTAATAAGAGCATAGTTGTTTTTGTAGAGTTCGTTTAATAAGTTTAAAAATTCTGTTGATGTTATGCAGTCGCGAGCGTAGTTGTATGCCATCGGATTGCTATTGTCAAACGCAAGTTTTGGATAAGCGATTAAGCAGTGGGTGAATATATGCTCAACTGATCCATAATAAGGCACTTTTTCAACTTTTTGAACGCTTTTGATTTGCCCAAAATCTGCATTTTCTTCGTTTGTGTATTCATGGTCGATTATTTCTTGCTTTTCTTCTTTGTAAAGCGGACTATCGCTAATGAACGAATTTATGGTGAGCGGAAGGGCAAACAGCACGCCAACAACGCTTATAAATATTAAAGTAATTATAAAACTTCTCATAGTTTTATTTTGAAGAATTTGGGCGTATATATTCAATTTTGTTAAAATTAGTAGACAAAACAATTTTAATTTTGTAAAATTAAGAAAAAGATAAAAGGGGGATTTATATGGCTGAAAATATGGAAAATAAAATGCCACCAAAAGCACCTGGTAAACCACCAGTTCAAGCGGCTGCACCAAAACCACCACAAAAGCCTGTTGTGGCACCTAAGCCAGCAGCGCCAAAGCCTCCTCAACCTCCTGTTCAACCACCAAAACCAAAGGCAGCACCAAAAGCAGATGCTCCACAAAAGCCTACTGCTCCAAAAGCCGCTCCAAAGGCGGAACCAAAGACGGAACTCAAAGCGGATATGCCAAAAGCCGCGCCTAAACCTGCTCCAAAGAAAGAAACTCCGAAGGCTGCACCTAAACCTGCACCTAAACCTGAAAAAGTGCAGAAAGTTGAAACTCCAAAGGAAACAAAACCTGAGCAAGTAAAATCCGCTAAACCAGAAGCCGCGAAGGCGGAAAACACAAAACCAACAAAGCCAGAGCCACCAAAAGCAGCACCTAAAAAGCCAGATGCAGCAGCGGCGGAGAATGCTGATGCGCAAGCGAAAGAAAAAGTTGACGACAAAAACTTAAATGTCGTTGAAAAAGCGATGAGCGTTGAAGAGTTAAACCAAAGGAAACAACGCCGTATCAGAAATGCAACTTATGCGATGTCCGCAGTTGTACTTTTGCTTGTTATTGCTTTGATTATTATCATATTCTGGCCAGCAGAGCAAAAAGTTGAAGCAAAATACGATTTGACTTTTGATGCAGTGCCAGCGGTAACGCAAATTGAACACTCAATTTATTCGGAAGAAGTGATGGGTAACATTGTTACATTTAAAAAGGCAATTACGATTGAAAACCCATTGAGTTCAAGTTTTGCAGGCTATACAAGTTTTGCAATGTCGGTCAAATTCACTGATGCAGCAGGAAATGATATATCAAGTAAGTTTTTCATTAGGCTTGACGAAACGCATAAATCGGATATATACAATGTGTCAAATATTAACGAAATAACCAACGGGCAACTTGATGGCTTGCCAGGGCATCAAATATATGTCGATCTTGCAAAAGATAATGGCAAATATATTTATTTCACAAATGTTCTTGCGAAAGGCGAGGATCCATACTCAGTTTTAATTGGATTTTTGGCAAAAGACCAAAGTTATTTGAGCAGTGAAATCAAAATGACAGTAACAATCTATGGATTTAATGCCGCAAATATGGACTTAACAACAACTGCCACAGGAACTCAAATTAGAACAGCAACAGGTCAATTTATTCCAGCAACCGAAGATTGGAAAAATGCAGTTCAAGAGAGTTTGAGAAAAAGAAGTTAAAAAATAAAAAATATTTTCATAAAATGCTTGACATGGACGCAGAAATGTATTAAAATGCTCCATGCAAGCATGAAATATGCCTCCTTAGCTCAGCGGTGGAGCACTCGGCTGTTAACCGATAGGTCGTAAGTTCGAATCTTACAGGGGGCGCCAAATAAACTCGGCATCAACGCTGAGTTTTTTTGTTTTTTCGGACTTTACAGTTTTTTAAAATATTAAATCTGACAACCAATTTTACAACCTAAAAAGATGTAGAATTTCTATTTGCTCAATAAAAA
>CALBYO010000083.1 GCA_937889705.1 uncultured Bacillota bacterium
TAAAAAAATAAAAAATAAAATTAAAACAATTTATTTTGGTGGAGGCACGCCAACAAGCGTTAATAAAAGATATTTAATAAATATTTTAAAAATAATTTTAAATAATTTTAAAGTTGATAAAAATGCAGAAATAACGATTGAAGCGAATCCAAATACGCTTAGCACAGAAATTTTACAATGCTTATATGATGCAGGGTTTAACAGGCTAAGTATAGGCGTTCAAACAACAAATAAAAAAAGCCTAGAATATATCGGAAGAATACAAAATAAAAAATTATTAAAAAAATATAAAAATAATATTAAAAATAATTTAAAAATTGCAAAAAAAAATAGGTTTTAATAATATTTCAACCGATTTAATTTTAGGTTTGCCATTTAATAACGATAAATATTTGAAAAAAGATTTAAAATTTTTAACAAAATACTGCAATCATATTTCAACATATATGCTTATGGTTGAAAAGGGAACAAAACTTGCGTCGTTCAATTTGAATATAGACGAAATTGATGAAAATTCAGCAAGACAATATGAACTTGTTTGCAAATATTTGAAACACAAAAATTTTGAGAGATATGAAATTTCAAACTTTGCAAAAGACAACACTTATTCAAGACATAACTTGAATTATTGGAATAGGGGAAACTATTTAGGTTTTGGTTTGAGCGCACATTCTTTTGTGTCGCCATATAGGTTTGCTAATACAAATGATTTGCAAAAATATATTTCCTATTACAAAAATTTAACATCAGACACTAGGCGTAAAAAGGAAGATGAGATTGTTGATTCTTCTAAAAAAAACGATATTGTGAGCGTAGAAAAATTAACTGCAAAAGAAATGGCGGAAGAAAAAATTATGCTTGGCTTGCGCTGCAAACTTGGGCTTAATTTGGACGAATTTAAAAATGAGTTTTTTGATATAAAAAAGAAAAAGTCAAATGAAATTAATTTGCTTTTGAAGCAAGATTTGGTTTATTTTGATAACAACATTTTGCGTCTAACCGACAAAGGTTTTCTCGTTGCAAATCAGGTGATTTTAAAGTTAATGTAATTCGACAAAAAGTATAATTTTTGCCTATTGATTTTTTTCTTGATTGTGATATAATATGCACGAAATTAATTTAGGAGTATGAAATGAAACATGTTGTTTTTGCACGCGAATTGTTTTATAAAATTGTTAAAGAAGATAGCATTCAATTAAGATTTTGTGTTGCTTATGGCGGAAATTGTTGGGACATTCTCAACCATCAAGCGATTTATTACACCGACAAAATGCCAATCACGCGAGTATGGAAGGATAACGAAAATGGCGGCTATGTTTTAAATTTACCACCAGAATTAGAAGAAATTGACTACGATTTATTGCCAAAATTGATTGATGAAAAGTCATTTAATAATTATAAACTAGGTGTGAGCGAGTTGGCTGACTTTGAAAAAAGATACAATAAAAAGTTGAATGAAAAAAGTAAAAAATTGTTACCAAGCAAAGTGGAAGCACTTATCGCAAAAGTTGAACTTATTTCTAAACCTAATGCAAAAGCAAACATTCCAGCGGAAATGGAAAAATAAATATAAAAACATAAATTTGACAACCTATTTTTGAAATAGGTTGTTTTTTGCAACACTGTTGCTTTTTTGGGGCAACATTGTTGTATTTTTTTGACTACCTTGTAACACTTTTGCCTTGAAAATGGCAAATTTAGGGGGCTAAGGGGT
>CALBYO010000084.1 GCA_937889705.1 uncultured Bacillota bacterium
TTTTTTGGGCTTGACGAAAATAAAAAGATAAAAGAATTATCGGAAGGCATGAAGGTCAAATTTTCTATCACGCTGGCGCTATCGCATAATGCTAAACTTTTGATTATGGACGAGCCAACAAGCGGGCTTGATCCATTATCGCGTGAAGAATTTTGCGACTTAATTTTGGATTTAGTTAAAAAAACTGGGGTGACGGTTTTGTTTTCAACTCATATCACAAGCGATTTGATGCGTATTAGTGACGATTTGATTTATGTATCAAATGGCGAAGTTTTAATGAGCGACACGCTGGAAAATGTTTTAAAAGCGTATAAACTTGTTAAATTTGGTGCTGAAAGCGATATTGGTGCGTTGAAAGAACAAATTATTGGTTTAAAGCAAGTTAAAAACGGTTTTGAAGGGCTTATAAAGTCTGATGCAAAAACTGAAAATTTGAATGTTTCGGCGCCTAGTTTGGACGAAATTATGGTGCATTTGGAAATTGAAGGGGGCAGAAAATGAAAAAATTATTGAAAAAAGAATTTATGCTCGCGTTGCATCCGACTTCCATCATATTTTTGTTGTTTTCGCTGCTTGTTTTTGTTCCAAATTATTTATACGAAGTTGTGTTTTTCTTTTCTTGTTTATCGGTGTTTTTTATATGCTTAAACGGAAGGGAAAACAAGGATCTCAATTACACTGTTTCTTTGCCAGTTGAAAAGAAAAAAGTTGCGCTTGCAAGAATACTTCTTTGTATTATTTTGCAACTTGCTTTGGTTTTTTTAGTAACTATTTTTACAATTATTAAAACATTTACGATTAATATGGACAATGTGGCGGGCATGGAAGCGAACATGGCGTTGATTGGTTTTGGACTTATTATTTTGTCGGTATTTAACATCATATTTTTCCCAAAATATTTTAAAAATCCGAACAAGGTTGGTGTGCCTTTTATAATTGGTGCGATTGTTGATTTTTTGATAATTTTTATTGTCACAACTCTTGTTCATGCTGTGCCAGTTATTGCGAGTGCGATTGACACGCCAGACACGCAATTTAGCGTTTACAAACTTATTATTTTGCTTGTTGGCGTTGTGACTTACATTGTGTTAAATGTTATAACTTGTGTGGTGTCCATGAGGCGTTTTGACAAGACAGATTTATAATTTGCAATACAAATGTTAAAGTGGTAATATTTGAATATGTATAAAAAAATCATTGCGAAAGTTGCGTTAAATAAAAACGACAGCGGTTTTACGCCATATAAATATGACTTAAATGTTTATCGCGGTTGCGAGCATAATTGCTCGTATTGTTATGCAATGTATTCTCATAAATATTTGGACGATGACAAAAATTTTTTCAATAATGTGTATTTTAAAGAAAATATTGCTGAAATTTTAGATTTTGAACTTTCAAAAAAATCTCGGAAGCATGACCTAATTGGCTTTGGCACAGTTTGTGACAGTTATCAGCCGATTGAAAAAGATTTGAAACTTTCGCGAAAATGTTTGCAGGTGATGTTGAAACATAAAAATTCTTTTTACATGTCAACGAAATCTGATTTAATTTTGAGAGATATTGATTTGTTAAAAGAGATGTCAAGCCAATTTCCCATTTCGCTTGCGCTATCAATAATCACAACTGATGATAGTCTTGGCAAAATTTTAGAGCCTGGGGCGACGCCTATTTCAAAGCGAATTGAAACAGCAAAAAAACTCAAAAGCGAAACGAATGCGCTCGTTGGCATTCATTTGATGCCGGTAATTCCATTCATTACAGACGACAAGCAAAATTTAGAGAATATAATCAAACTTGCAAAAAATTTGAACTTAGATTTTGTTGTTGTGGACATGCTAAATTTGTATGGCGAAACGCGAAAATCTTTCTTTGAGTTTGTTGATGAAAATTTTCCAGAAAAGGCAAGTTTAATTAAAGAATTGTATTCAAACAGCAAAAAAATCAAGGAATATAACATAAATTTACATAAAATAATCAAAGAAATTAAAATTAAATATAATTTTCACAACAAATATTTGAAATTGCAAGAAATAAAACAACTTTCATTTTTTGATATT
>CALBYO010000085.1 GCA_937889705.1 uncultured Bacillota bacterium
ATGTCAAATTTTGGTGCATTTGATGTCAAAATTTAGAGTGAAATTTTTGATTTTAAGACACTCAAATTTATCAAAATTAAAATTTAGTTAAAACCTTGAAATGTCTAGAAATAAAGGGGTTTAGCCACTTTTTGAATAAAAAAATGAGAGCGAAATTCGCTCTCAAATTTGGTTGGATTGAGTGGACTCGAACCACCGACCCCCACCTTATCAGAAAAGTTGCTTAATATTTAATTAAACTCTACATTCCTTTATTAATGCAAGTTATATAATTTAGCAAAAAATATTTTTTATAAATTGTGAACAAATTGTGAATGGATATTATTTTATTTCTGTCCTAATTTGGATCATTTTTTGAATATAGTTAAGCAAATATTGCTTTTCGTCAACTAAAAGATTTTTTAAATTGCAAGCTATATCTTTATCAATTTGCTTTTCGTCTAACTCAGATTTTTTAAAATCTTGCACAAGATCCACTAAATCTTTATTTTCTTTTTTGCGTGGACGCCCTTTAGCGCTTTTAAAATTCTTAGTTTTGCAATTTTGCAGATCATTATAAATGATGTCACAAGCTTTTATCCTATCAGTGAGATTATTTAAATTAATTTGTTTTTGTAATGCTTCTTCTGGGCTAGCAGGTTCAGATAACATTAACCTGGCAAATTCATCAGATAAAACTGCCTTTTCTTTTTCAACGTTTATTAAACTTATATCTATTAATGAAGTATCCCTAGCCAATATTGCTTTATTTGATTGTTTTTTTAACTCGTCTTCTTTTTTTATTTTTAATTCTTCAATTACATAAGCAACTGTTGGCTCATTTTCACAAAAATATTTTACATCTTCAAAAGTTAATATTTTACTTTGCAGCAATTCAACAGTTTTTTCAAATCTTTCAGAAAAATGGTTTTTTAAAATTTTTAATAACTTGTAATATTCACTTTTTTTATTCATAAATTCTATTTCCTTCTTTATCAAATTGTTTTAAATATTTGGACTTATTTTGTCGTGTGTCATATGTAAAAATTTGCTTATTACTAAATCTAAACATTAACTCAACTCCATAATAGTTAATTAATGTAGCATATTGAGTATGTCTTTTCTTTATTTTTGAGCTTAAATTAGTTTTAGATATGTAATAATCTCGTGGCAATGAAAAATATGGTGGCAACAATAATTTAAAGGCTAATTTAATCTTATCCTCTTTAAACAAAGTTTTTTCAAAAATCTTTTTGCAATTTAAAGAGATATATCCTGGCATAAAAAATTTCCATATTGTACCAATAGACTTTTTAATTTTTCCCCATTTTGATAATGCCACATAGGTTTTTAATGCTTCAACCTCAGTAAACCCCCTATCTCTAATTGGCTTAAAAATATTATCTCTACTTTGTTCTGTCCCAATCCATTTAATATCACAATCTTGCCGAGCATATCTAGACATATCGACAATACGCTCTGTTTCAATAAGATTCTTATCCTGAGAAAAATATAAATCTTTTCCAAGGCTAGTTCCTAACTCGTCTGTAAAAACTATTCCTTTTTCAATAAAGCGCTTTTTTTGAGTTAAATAAGGCCATAGCTCTTGTGATTGTTTATGTTCATTATCTATTAATGGAATATTTGCATAAACTCGATTTAAATTATTATTTGATAATTTTTTTAAATCTGCTTCATAATCTGGCAGCATGTAATGAATATACCGCCTATTCTTTTTATCTTCTTTCTTGTATTTTTGATTTAAATAATTACAAAGCAAATTTGCAAATAATGTTTTCCCTGCACCTAACTTACCAAAAACAATGATGTTATATTGTTTTATAATTGATTCTAAATAAGGATTTCCAATATAAACTTTGCTAAATTTTTCAGATTTTCTTTTTTTTAGTTTTTCTTCTTTTAACTTTTTCTTTTCTTTATATTTACTCTCCCAAATAATGCAAAGCTTCTTTGAGAAAAAGCCAGTAAAAGTATCAAATAAAAAAGAAATAAAAATTAAAGCTATTAACACACCAATACAATAATATAGTATACGCATTCCGATATCCCTCCCGCCGGTTTATATATATCTAAAGATATATATATTTTTTTTTATTGATTTTTTTAAAAAATTCGCTTAGGACTAAAAAGTATTAAAAAAATCTTAATCCTAAGCGATTTTTTCAAATCAAATAAACAATTTATCATTTAAATTTTGCAATATTTTCACACCTACTTAGAAAATTAAGAATTTATTTTCGTAACAGAATAATACGCTGTGTCGTCCATGATTAAGTTCATTACACCTTCACTACTGAACATTATGGCAGTATTTGTTCTGCTATCTTTCTCTTCCAAAAATTGAAAAATCATGCTGGTGTTGTCTATACTGATTGAACTTAATTTATTAAAGGTTTTTATTACTTCCCCATCTGCTGTTATCTCGCTAAATTCACTTGGCGTAAAGTAAAAATAATGTTTCTCTTTTCCGTCCCTTGTTTCTGCTTCATATTTCCCAAATAAAGCATGCTCTACATTATACAAAACACCTTTCGGCGTATCTCCGTCTTCATAAAAATATTGCTCGGCATATACATATTTATCTGAAAATTTTTCGGAAGAATATGTTTCTTCTGCGCTAAATTCAAAACATAATTGTTGTGTATTTAAGTTAAATTTTAGTGTTTTTAATGAATTGTTTTGCAATTCAGCATACGCTCCGTAATCTTCTAAAACTATTTCCAACTTGTCATCAACATACTTTATTGAATATTTTGTTATAAGTTCATAGCCGGTTATATCATAAATATTTTCAAACTCATGAATTGAAGCAATTTTAAAATTATTGGAATTATCAATAAAAATTAAATTCCCACCTACTCCTTCAAGTAAGTTAATTTCCGGCACTTTATACCAACCATAAAAACTTGAAGGTATTTCAAATTCTTTCGTAACTTTATCTGCACACCTTGTACATGTTTTTGCAACAATGTTCTTTGTTGAATCAATTTCCCATTCGCCATAATCATGACCAAGTGCAGAACTGCCTTCAACTGGCGTGAGCAAATATTCGTTGCAGCCTTCGTGAGTGCATTTCTCTTTATCGTATGCTGGTGATGTGCAAGTTGCTGGTATTCTTTCAACATTCACACCGCCAATAGATATTTGGTCAAATGAATGACCAATTCCTATTGATGTGATTGTTTCTTCATGTCCACAGTCTGAACATTGAAGATAACTTGTTGTGCCTATACATTCTGTGCCTTCTGTTCGTATTAATTGCATATTGTGTGTATGTTCTAAAACATCTTCTTCTTCAATTCTTGTCGCATTCATTCCACCATAAACTAGTAAATTTGTTGCTGTGTCAAAATACAAAAGCACTTCATTATCTTTACTAACATATAGGTTAATATGTGTGCCAACTGTTACATTTGAATTTAATGCACCTATTTCAAAAGCACCATTTAATTGGTATTTGCCGTCAACCTTTGTTGCTTCCGCTATTTCAAAAGTTGTTTCTGTCATGCGTATAACCCATGTGCCGGCGTCTTCAATGTCATACAACCAATAACCAGTGTAACTTTCATTTGAAGGAGTTGTATATGTTAATGTATTTGATGTTTGTGTATTAGAAAAATAGTCATACATAACATAAATTTCATAAGTTTTGCCAGGTTGCATTGGTTCGTAATCTCTGGTTAATAGTGTTGTCAAATCAAAAGTTGTAACATCTCCAATTACATATGCAGAATAGTTTTCTGTGCCAACTTCCCTATAATACAAATTATTTGTTCCAGAACTAATTGCTGGAATTGTCAAAATGTTTTCTTCAATTTGAATAACAAATTCTTTGCGTGGAAGTTCTTCGCCGTCTTCTGCTCCACAACCACTACATTTTCGAGTTTTAAGTCCGGTTGTAGTAATTGTTGGTTCTTGTTTAACTATCCATTCACCGTAATTGTGTTCGTGTAGTCCACTCTCAGTGAATTTTGTTAATTCAAATATTAATTGGTCTTCGTATGTATTGCCAAGTTGTTGTTCGCCACCTGAAAAATCGTAATAAAGTTTATGTGTATCTTTTTCATATATCATAAACCTTTCATTCATTGTTTCATCAATATAAAATTCAATATATTTGTCTGTTTCTTTAACTTGGTATTTATCGAACTCTATATCGTCAATTGATTGGTCAACAACTTTTACGCCTTGAATTGAATAACAATAGCACATGATTTTGTCGTCTTCCCAAATTGCGTCATACGCTCTCATGCTATTTCCTTCGATTTCAAAAACTTTTATTGAGCCGTCTAAATCTAAATAATATTTTCCGTCAAGCGTTATTTCTTCGCTTGGTGTAGGTTTGTTATTTCCTTGTTCTGCTTTTGCGGTTAAATGCCTGGTCAAATATATTGAACCGGCTAACAAACCGCAAAACAAAATTATTGTTAATATTATTGTTGTAAATATTTTCTTCGTCACTTATTGCCTCCTTTTAAAATTTTTTGCAAGAACTATATCTATCACCTGTAACATCAAGTTCGTCAATTGTATAAAATTCTGCGAATTTTGTTTTATATGATGAACTAGAATATTGTTCTTTTAAATCTGCTAAAACATAAAGTCTATTATTTGTTTTGCAATCAATTAAAGAAGATGAAAATGCTTTATATAGTCCACCAAAAAATTCATTTGTTCTAATTACTAATTCAATACCAGTTGTAGAAAATGAAAAACTGTCTTTTCCAACGGTTGTAATTGTTGAAGGTATATCTATGTAACCCATTCTAATACAATTGAAAAATGCTTGCTCTCCAATCGTTTCAAGTCCTTCATTAAAAACAACTTTGTATAATGATGAACAGTTTGCAAATGCACTTACTCCAATTTCCTTAA
>CALBYO010000086.1 GCA_937889705.1 uncultured Bacillota bacterium
CTGCGATTTTCTCTATTTTTTCAACAACATCAATATGTGGTTCAGCAATAACAAAATCGTCATTTCCGCCATGAATTATAGCATTCCTAAGTCTGCCAAAATCAATTAAATCATCTTCATATTTTCTAACAAGATAATTAAGAGGAACGGCTCTTCTAATCAAGTCAGAAAAACTCATGCTTCTTTTAAAGTTATGTTGAACTCTAATTGCATAGTCGATAGTGTTATATGCGTTAATAAATCTGCGCGCGTTGCTTTCCATTTATTTCTCCTATATATAGTTTACACACTTTACTAAAAATATCAAAAGAAACAAGCAAATTTTTAATAATAAAATAATTATAAAAAATTGTTGATTTTTTTTTAGTTTTAAAATATAATACTAGCGTTGCACTAGGTGGGGAGTTAGCGGTGCCCTGAACTTGCAATCCGCTATAGCAAGGCTGAATGGTTGGTGCGGCGGTTAAAAATTTTTGGATGAATTTTATCTTTTTATGATGAAATCAAGGTCTTATGCAATGTTTTGCTGTGAACCATGTGAGGTCCTGACGGAAGCAACATTAAGCAGATGTAAGCATGTGATGTAAGGAAGCTTTGGTGGAGTAGAAGGGTAGGGTGGCTCATAAGTTTTTGCCGACAAGTCAATCTGTGCAACTTTTGTTCCCATAGTTAAACGGATATAACATTCCCCTCCTAAGGGAAAATTAGGGGTTCGATTCCCTTTGGGAACGCCAAGCACTTGCGATGGAGAGCGATTAGCTCTCCATTATTTTTTTTGCTTGCAAAAAAAATTGCGGGCAAAGCCCGCGCGCAAGTGCGTGGAACAATTTTATCACATATTGTATTGTGACATAAATTCACCATTTTAAATATTATATATTAATGATAATTTAAGGAGTTTTTATGTCAAAAACAAAATTTTGCAATAGCCAAAACAATGACGACTGGAAACAATATATTGAAAATTCCAATTCAAATAATATGCAATTTATTACTGGACCTATGGGACCAACAGGTCCTGCTGGGGCAACTGGCGCAACAGGTCCAACTGGCGCACAAGGGCTAATTGGAGAAACTGGTCCTAAGGGTGACACTGGTGCAACAGGCTCTGCTGGTACAAATGGTTTAAACGGAGCTACAGGAGCGGTTGGTCCGCAAGGTGTGACAGGTCCGCAAGGTGCAACTGGGGCAAAAGGAGATACAGGGCCACAAGGAGAAACGGGACCTAGGGGTGCAACTGGACCTACTGGGCCTACTGGGCCAAGGGGTGAAGATGGACAAATATCCAATCAAAATGCAACAATATATAGCATGGCTGGGCAAGATTTAACAAGTGGCAATCCATTAACACTTTCTTCTATTAAAACAAATAATGGGCTTATCGTTGGCGGAACAACAATAACTGTGCCTGCAACTGGAACATATGTTGTTAGTTATTGTATGAACAAAGCGACAAACGCAGCAGGAACAGATAGTGTTTCAATCGCAATAGACGGAACAATGGATAGAACAACTTCAAGACCATTAAGCGACTCGTCAACAACATGTGGTCACTTTGTAATGAATTTAGATGAAGGAAATGCACTTTCATTGGTTCCGGTTGTCATTAATGCGACAAGACTTGAAGGAAGCGGAGGACCATGTGCGACTCTAACAGTCATCAGAATTGCGTAACAAAAACTATAATAAAAAAAACAATAAATTAAATTTATTGTTTTTCTTTTTCTTTTTTCAATTTATCTGCATTAGCATAGCAATTACCTTTTAAACTAAAAGGAACGCCATTAAGCATATTTTTTACTGGATTTTTTTGTAAAACTTCAAAGTTATTATTAACAGCATCGAACATCATGCATTTGCCTTTGAGATTTTCAACAATCACAAAAGCGTGTCCGTCAGGTGAATTGTCGTTTTGGAATTTCACGTTTTTGCTGATTATGTAATATGATTTTAGCCCAGTCATAAGCCATAAATTATGTGCAACGCTTGCGAATTCAACACACGCGCCGCAATTTGCGTTTTCAAATTCTTTGATAGATGGAACTAAAATATCGTCATTATCATTGAATGTGATTTTTGAAATCTCTGCTCTTTTTTTCATGCCCGCAGTATTTGCAACATTACCGAAATATTTGTTTTCCGTTTCGATGATGGCTCTCAAAGCCGCACCAGACAATTTAAAACCAATGCTTATGTATTTTTCAAGATTATCAAAGAAGTTATAATAAATTTGTTTATCATCAAGTTTAAAGCCTTGCAAGAAAAGCCTATTTGAGTAAATTGTGTCTTCCGCAGCAAAAAATCCATTATTTTCGTTGTTTTTACTTAAAATTTCAATCAAATGATCTATTTTTTTAATTTTTTCTTCTTTGTTTTGTTCATTTAATATGTCTAAGCAAAGTGCTTTTGAGTTAGGTTCAGCGCCATATCTCACTGCAATTCCGCTTGAATTCATGTCTATACCATTAAATTTTTCCATTGTAACTCCGTAAACTTTTTTATCTTAACATTTACCGCGGCTTGTTGTCAATTAATATTAACTTAATTGATGATTTGTGTAGGAACGATAAAAATTTTCTTTTTGATAAAAAGTGTTGACAAAATGTTTTTTTGTGGTAATATAATAATGTAACAGCAAAAAAGGAGAAAGTTATGTTGTTTGCTATGATCAATAATAATAACAATAATAATTGTTTGAGCATCTAGTGGTCATAGTTTAATTCATGCAAAATCTTCAAACAATGGTCACTAAATGGCCATTGTTTTTTTAAATTTTCAAGGAGAGTTTGTATGAGAAAAGTTTGTAGCGGAATAAGAGATTGTAATTTACCTTAATAATATTTAGAAGTTAAAAAGAACAAAAAATAAAAATTAAATAAAATAAAAATAAATTAAAAGAGGTAAATTATGAAAATTATAGAAGATAAATATATTAAATTAGATATTTTAGATAAACAAAAATACATTAAAATTATAAAAGATAGATTTGAAAGAGAACTTGCTGGCGCGCTTGATCTTGTTCGTGTTTCTGCGCCACTTCTTGTGACAGAAAAATCTGGTTTACAGGACGATTTAAGCGGTGTTGAAAGAAAGGTTGAGTTTGACATTTTGAAAGATGGAGCAACTTTACAGATTGTTCAATCTTTGGCAAAATGGAAAAGATTTGCACTTAAAAAGTACAAAATTGCTATGCACAAAGGTTTATACACAGATATGCAAGCGATTAGAAGAGATGATAAAATGGACGAAACTCATTCCATTTATGTTGACCAATGGGATTGGGAAAAAGTTATTTCAAAAGAAGATAGGACGATTGAATATTTAAAACAAACTGTTTGTTCTATTGTAAAGGCTATAAAGCGAACGAGCGAATATTTAAAACGCAAAAGCGGTCTTGATTTTCCAAAAATCAAAGAAAAAGTTTATTTTATAACAAGCCAAGAATTGTTGGATATGTTCCCTGGCAAGACAGACAAGGAAAGAGAATATGAAATTGTGAAAAAATACAAAACCGTGTTTATAATTGGCATTGGCGAAAAACTATCTGATGGTAAACCACATGATTTAAGAGCGCCAGATTATGACGATTGGACACTCAACGGAGATTTGATGTTCTATGACGAGGTTTTGGACATCGCGCTTGAAATCAGTTCAATGGGCATAAGGGTAGATAGTAAAAAACTTAGCGAGCAACTTGAAAAAGACGGCAAACAAGCCAGAATGAAATATGATTATCATAAACAAATTATCGCTGGCGAATTGCCATTAACTATTGGCGGCGGAATTGGTCAAAGCAGACTTTGCATGCTCCTTTTAGGAAGGGCACACATAGGTGAAGTTCAATCAAGTTATTGGGACGAAAAGACAATTAAAGAATGTGAACAACAAAAAGTTGAATTATTGTAAAACGAAAACATCTAGCAAATGCTAGGTGTTTTTTGCAACTTTGTTGCTCTTTATGGGCAACACTGTTGCCTTTTTTGTTTAAAACTGCTGTTTTGGGGTTAAAAAAAGTACTTCGGGCACAAAAAATCCAATTAAAAAGCGTTTGGAAGGGGGCGCGGGGGAAGAATCGCAAGCTTCCCCCGCTTT
>CALBYO010000087.1 GCA_937889705.1 uncultured Bacillota bacterium
ATTGTTAATAATTAGAGCATGAAAAAGTCAATATTTTCCATGCTCTTTGTTTTATTTATCGCTCTTGTTTATCTAACCTTGCTTATTTTGTCAGTGTTTGGCATAATATTTCCATTTTATAAAAACTGGTTTTCGTTTGGGCTTATAGCGCTTTCATTAACGCTATTTCCGCGCTATGTCTTTTACGGCATAGACACAAATTTATGGGCTGGACTGGTGCTGATTTTATGTGGAGTATTTGGAATTGTTTCCGAATTTTACAAGTTAAATTTGGTTTATAATTTTGTTGGATATATATTTTCTTTTGGAATTTCATCGTTGATAATTTTCTTGTTCTTTCGACAAATTTTTCACCTTAAAATATTTACATTTTCACTTTTGTTTGATATAATCTTAGTTGTATATGCAAATGGGCTGCTAAGTTTATGGGCAATGATTTCGCTGCTTGTGCTAACAGCCGTTATCGCAACTATATTTGCAGTCAAAGCAATAATATCAAACACGAGGAAAGTATGAAATTTTCTAATCAAAAAAATGGTTATAATAGGGAAGAAGTAGATAAATTTCTTGCTGAATTAGCAAAAGAAAAAGAGCAACTTATTAACGAAAAAGACGAAGAAATCGCAAAACTCAAAGGCGAAATATCTGCTATTCAAGGGAAAAGTGATTCTATCGCACTTGCGTTGACTGCGGCAGTTGATAAAGCAAAAGACATAGAAGAAAGTTCTAAAAATATTTACAAACTTAAAATTGAGCAATTAACAATTTTATATACAAAATGGGAAACACTCCTTAACGAAATGTTAAGGAAATATCCTGCTATTAGTGAAGTGTCTAATGTTAAGGAGGATATGCTTAAATTGAAAAATTCTATAAACAGTGCTTTGAAAGACGACTTTAATGTTGAAATAATGAATACAAATCCCGCAACAGACCCAATTAGGGCACTTTTAAATAAACTTACAGGGCTTAAAGCAAAGAGTTTGCAAGACAAAAAAGAGCGTCAAGTTAAAATTGAGCGCAAGGTTAAAGTCAGTGCAGAAGACAAAACAGAACTTGTTAAACTTGAAGAAAAAGCACCAAATATTAAGCCAATTATAGACATTAAATTATCAGAAAATGACAATGACAAATACGAAAATTTGGTTGATAAGTTTTTGGATTCTGATGACGAGAATGACAGTGCATTTGCAAAATCTTTAACAGTGAATAAACCTACAACATCGGCATTTGTCCCAAACGAAACGGGCTTTGATTTAAATGAGTGTATCAACCCAACGGACGATTTGACCGAGATAATGAAGTCATTTGATTTTTATGAGGCAAATTAACAGCAATTAACTTGCTGTTTTTTTATTTATGTAAATTTTTTATGTGTGTAAAATTGTTTGACAACTCAACGCTAAAAAGTTAAAATAAAAATATAAAATCAAAAGTGGGGGAAACATGAAACAAAAAACTTTGCATAAAGTGTATATTTCAATAATTGCAGTGCTTATTTTGCTGCTTGTTTCTTCAATCGTAATGGGCATAACAGGTGCTTGGTTCGGTTCTAATAGAGAAATCTCCGGCAAAGTAAACCTGGTATTAAAGTTGATTTTGGCTATAACACGCCAAATCCAACAATAGATTATGACGAAAACACACAAGAATTTTGGCTTTTAAAATACGATGTTAATTCGTATTCAGATTTGAATGACGAAACCTCAATTTCAAGGCTTGATGTGAATAATGTAAGACCTAACGACAAAATTGCCGTTGTAAATCCTATTATGACATCACTTACAACAGACAATTTTATTTGCGTGCTAAAATCTTGTATAGAGATGAAATCACAGGCAATTTATTAACAAATGAACAAATGTTGGAGGCTTTTGGCAATTTAAGTCCGCTTAATTTTGGCGAAAACTGGCTTGTTGATGAAAACGGCGAGTGGGCGTATTATGTTGGGAATAAAACAGAATGGACAGGCGGCAAAGCAAACGCTGGTGACCTTTTGTTGATTGAAGAATATATGCAAGTTTCATTTTTAAAAACATCAACAGTAAACGCAATTAAATTTGCACCATTTGAAATGGCAGACGGCACAGTTGAACACTTTTCATTCACAGGTTTCAATGTTATTTTGCAAATTCAAGCGATTGAAGCGGCTTATGTAAATGAGCAATTTTTCGCTTAATTAAATTCATATAAAATTTGTCAAAAAAATCAATTTTTTTGTAATTTCCTATTTTAAATTTTAAATAAATGTGTTATAATCAAATCGTATTAAAAATAGAGTTAAGTTTTTAACTTTATTTTTTGTAGAAATAGTTTAACGGAGATTGTTGTGGCTAAGGAAAAGAAGGTTTCTAGGAAAAAAGTGCGTTTGATTGTTGGCATAGGTTTGATCACTCTTTCAACCCTATGTTTTATTCCATTGTTCACGGGGCTTATTGGCTTCTTAAAGCACTTTTTGCTTGGTTCTTTTGGCCTTTTCGCTTATCCGCTTTTTATTTTAACATTTGTAATCGGTTTAATAAAAGACGCTATGTTATGCCTGCAAAATATATTGTCTATATTTCTTGCTCGCTTATCAGTTTGCTTGCAATTATTCAAATGGCTATCATGCACAATTTTGAAGGCAAATTTTTTGAATTTTTAGGTGCTTGCTACACCAAACAATTAACACCTGGCGGAATTATTATCGGTATATTTTTAGCACCAATTAAATATACGCTTAACAACATCGGCGCGTATGTTATTTTTTCAATTTTATTTATTGTTTTCACTTGGTTGACAGTTGACTTTTTGATTTATATGAGAAAAAATGCCGACAAAGGAAAAGTCATAAAAGTAGTTAAAGACAAACAAGAACAAGAAGAAATTGTAAAGCCAAAAGAGAAAAAAGAAAAAGTTGTTGAGAAAAAGGAAGTCAAACAACCAGTTGTTAACGAAAAGAAAGGCGAATGGGTTGTCGATAGTGAAGGCAACTTAATTGGCAGGGAAGGCGAAGAAATAACGACTCTTTCAAAGTTGGATAGAGCGATTGAGAAGAGAAAGAAAAAAGAAAAAGAACCTGAAACAAAAATAACTTTAAATGCAAAAATTGAAGAAGAAAACAATTCTGAAATAAATGCAAAAAGAAAATTGGGGCTTATAAAAAGTGGCGTTATTGAAACAAGCGAGAACATTGCAAAAGAACCAGCAACACCACTTCAACAAAAATTGCAAAATCATGAGATTTCAAGAAAAGATTATATTTTAACACCACCAAACTTTTTAGATGTCGTTTCCTATGCTAACAAAGCACCAAAAGTTGTTAATGAAAGCGTTTCAAACAATTTCGCAAGTGAAATGAATGCTACAATCGCGTCAATGAAGCAAGAAAGCAGTCAAATCACAGAACCAGAAAAGGTTTTCCACGAAGACGGCATCAACTTTTTCAAAAACAGAATCACAGAAAACAAAGGTAAAAATTTCGATAGCAGCATGAATTTTGTTGACTTAGACAATGTTGACAATGACAAGCACGAAAATTATCACAATCAACATCAACTTAATGATGAACACGAAGAACACAACGAAATAATTGAAGAACACGAAGAAAATGTTGATGAAGACAGCGTTTCAACCGCAAAAGCAGGGGAATTTATCAATCAAATCTTAGATGACGATAACAAAACTGTAAGTATCAAAGCGGAAGAAATCAAGCCTAAGAAAGAAAGTGTTCAACTTGAAATTCAAGGGGTAGAAAAGAAAAGTCAAGTTGAAACACCAAAGAACTTTTATAAAAAACCACCAAAATATGTTCGTCCACCAATCGATTTGTTGCAAACGATTGAAAACAACAATTTTGATATGCAAGCAAGCGTTCAAGAAAACGCACACAAACTTGAAGAAAGTTTGTTGAATTTCAACATTCCTGCAAAAGTTGTTAGAATTGTAATTGGACCAGCAGTTACAAGGTATGAACTTGAAATGCCAGCAGGTATTCCAATTAAGAAGATTTTGTCGCACCAAGACGACATCGCATATTCAATCGCATCAAACGGGAATATCAGAATTGAAGCGCCAATTTTAGGCAGAAGCGCAGTTGGTATCGAAGTTCCAAACGATAAAATTTCGACCATTGGAATTAAAGAAATTATCAATTCAAGAGAGTTTATGGAAGCAAAACAACCATTAACTTTTGCTCTTGGTAAAGACATTAACGGCGATGTAAAACTTTGCGATTTAGCAAAAATGCCACACCTTCTTGTTGCCGGAGCAACTGGTTCAGGTAAATCTGTTTGCTTAAACTCAATCATTATTTCACTTATTTACAGAACTTCACCAGAAGATTTAAGGTTAATTTTGATTGACCCTAAACGCGTTGAGTTCTCAATATACGATGGTTTGCCACACTTGTTGCAACCAAGAATTATTTCAGACATTGACAAAGCAATCAACGCTCTTAACTGGTCTATTGCGGAAATGGAAAGAAGGTTTAGCCTTTTCCAAAATGTTCGCGCAAGAAACTTAGCAGAGTATAACATGAGCAGTGCAGTTGTTAATGGTGAACAAGAAAAATTGCCTCTCATCGTCATTATCATTGATGAGCTTGCAGACTTTATGATTCAAGCAAAGAAAGACCTTGAAGATAAAATAGCAAGGCTTGCTGCAAAAGCGCGTGCTTGCGGTATTCACTTGATTTTGGCAACTCAAAGACCATCAGTAAATGTTATCACAGGAACAATCAAAGCAAACTTCCCATCAAGAATTGCTTTTGCAGTTATGAGTTATGTTGACTCAAAAACTATTATTGATGCTGCTGGCGCAGAAAAACTTCTTGGTAAAGGCGATATGCTTTATTTCCCAAATGATAGGCCAGAACCAACAAGAATACAAGGTTGCTTTGTTTCAACAAAAGAAGTTGAACAAGTTGTTGAATATGTTAAAGCAAATAATCCATCTGAATATGACATGGAAATTGCTAAAACTCTAACAGCATCACCAAAAGCATCGTTTGGAGATAACGCAGCCGAAGGCTCATGCGACGAATTGTTGCCACTTGCACTTAAATACATTATTGAAAATGGTCAAGCGTCAATTACAATGATTCAACGCAAATTTGAAGTTGGTTATCCAAGGGCAGCTAGAATGTTAGACCAAATGGTCGAATCTGGTTATATTTCAGGCGCTGACGGCTCTAAACCACGCTCTGTTTACATCACAATGGAGCAATGGGAAGAACTTTTCGGCGATGACGGAGAATAGTTATATGACAAATGAAGAAATAACAGTTGAAGATTTCAAAAATAAGAAAATTGCATATATTTCTTTGGGGTGC
>CALBYO010000088.1 GCA_937889705.1 uncultured Bacillota bacterium
GGAAACATTATCTGGTGGCGAATCCCAAAGAATTAGGCTTGCAACGCAAATTGGAAGCGGTCTTGTTGGCGTTTTGTATATTCTTGACGAGCCAAGTATTGGTTTGCATCAACGCGACAACGAAAAATTGCTTGGCACTTTGAAAAGGCTGAGAGATTTAGGGAATACGCTTATAGTTGTTGAACATGATGAAGATACAATCAGGAGCGCAGACCATATTGTAGATTTTGGACCTTTTGCTGGTGTTCATGGTGGCGAAGTTGTTGCACAAGGCACTTTGCAAGATATAATCAGTAACGAAAAATCAATCACAGGCGCATATTTAAGCGGTAAAGAGAAAATCGAAATTCCAAAATTGCGAAGAGAATGTAAAAACGGCTTTTTAAAGGTTAAAGGCGCTAAATTGCACAATTTGAAAAATATAAATGTGGAAATTCCAATCGGCGTTTTCACTTGTGTTACAGGCGTTTCTGGAAGCGGAAAGAGCAGTTTGATAAATGGAATTTTATATCCTTATCTTGCTACAAAACTCAATAGGGCGAACTCTGAACTTCCAAAGGTAAACAGCATAGAAAATATTGAACTTTTGGACAAAGTAATTTTAATCGACCAAGCACCTATTGGTAGAACGCCAAGGAGCAATCCAGCAACTTACACTGGCGTGTTTACGCAAATCAGGGAGTTGTTTGCAATGACCCTAGATGCCAAAGAACGCGGATATTCGGCTGGTAGATTTAGTTTCAATGTTAAAGGCGGCAGATGCGAAGCATGTGAAGGTGCAGGTGTAAAAGAAATTGAAATGTATTTCTTGCCAGATATTACAGTTCCATGCGAAGTGTGCAAAGGCAAAAGATTTAACCGCGAAACTTTGGAAGTTAAATACAAGGGCAAGTCAATATCAGATGTCCTTGATATGACAGTTGAAGCGGCACTTGAATTTTTCAAAAATCAACCATCAATAGCCAATAAATTGCAGGCGCTGTCTGATGTTGGACTTGGCTATATCAAACTTGGGCAGTCGGCGACAACGCTTTCTGGCGGTGAGGCACAAAGGGTAAAACTTGCCACAGAACTTGCTAAAAAGGGCACAGGCAAAACAATTTATATCATGGACGAACCAACGACTGGACTTCACATGTACGATGTTCATAAACTAATCAAAATTTTGAATAGACTTGTTGATGCTGGAAATACTGTTCTTGTTATTGAACATAATTTAGATGTTATTAAATGTGCAGATTATATCATAGATTTAGGACCCGAAGGCGGAGATAAGGGTGGTGAAATCGTGGTGACTGGCACTCCGGAAAAAGTTTGCAAGTGTGAAAAGAGTTACACGGGTAAATTTTTAAAAGATATGTTAAGTAAAGGCTAAAATTTAGCCTTTGCTT
>CALBYO010000089.1 GCA_937889705.1 uncultured Bacillota bacterium
TCTTCAAACAAACTATTCGCCCATGCTGGGCCATATCCATTTTTTGATTTTGCATAAGGACAAGTTGGATATGAGCCACCATAAATACTTGAACAACCTGTTGCGTTCGCAATTATCATATTCTCGCCAAAAAGTGTTGTTGCGAGTTTGATATATGGCGTTTCGCCGCAACCTGCACACGCTCCGCTAAATTGGAACAATGGCTTTTCAAACTGATTGCCTTTTGTTGTGAATTTTGAAAATATTGTTTTATCTTTTTCAACTTTTTCGCTGAAAGCGTAGTTTTCTTTTTCTTGTTCTAAGTCTTTTGCAAGTTTCATTTCAAGCGCTTTGTTTTTTGCTGGGCAAACATTTGCACAAACGCCGCAACCTGTGCAATCAAGTGGGCTCACTTGAATTCTGTATTTATCACCTTTTGCACCAATCGTGTTGACTGTTTCAAAACTGCTTGGAGCGTCTTTTAGATTTTCTTCTTTAACATTGACTGCTCTGATTGCTGCGTGTGGACAAACGAGTGCACATCTGCCGCATTGGATACAATTTTCTTTCTTCCAGCAAGGTATAAACTCTGCTATGCCGCGTTTTTCATATTTTGATGTATCTGTTGGAACGCTACCATCAGCAGAGAAAGATGAAACAGGCAAGTCGTTTCCCTTTCTAAATGCGATTGTTTTGATTATTTTTTCATTAAATTCGCATGTGCTTTCGCCTGTAATTTCTGTTTTATTATCTGGCGTTATATTTTCAAATTCGTTTTCGTTTTCAACATAAGTAAGTTTTGAAACATCAACTTTGACAACCTTTGAGCCTTCTTTCATCGCGGCGATATTTGCGTTGACTACCTGCTCGCCTTTTCTTCCATAGGTTTTTCTAATAGCGATTTCATTTTTTGCCAAAAAGTCTTCAAACGAAATTATTTTTGATGTGTAGAAAAATGCTGATTGCATGATGACATTTATTTTATTTCCAAGCCCCAAATTTCTAGCCGCAAGACCTGCGTCAATTATATATAAATTTGCATTTTTAGAAATTAATTGCTTTTTAAAATAATTTGGTAAGTTTTCGTTCAATTCTTCTTCACTAAGTGCAGTGTTAAGAAGAACCACGCCATTACTTACCAATCTGTCCAAAGTGTTAAATCTATTTAAGAAACTGAAATTATGAATTGCGATGAATTCCGCTTTTTTAATTTCGTAAATTTTCTTAATTGGCTCGTCTGAAACACGAAGGTGTGAAACCGTTAAACTACCAGATTTTTTGCTGTCGTACTCAAAGTAGCCTTGAACAAATTTATTTGTGCTAGTGCCTATCATTTTTATGCTGTTCTTGTTTGCACTTACTGTACCATCTGAGCCGAGCCCGTAGAACAACATTTCATAATCTGATTTGCCGCTTTCTTCAACTTTTTGATAAATTTCAAATAAATACTTGCTTTTGTTTAAAGATAAGTTTGTAACATCGTCATTAATTCCAACTGTGAAGTTATTTTTACTTGAATTATCTAGCAAATTTTCATAAACGCTGGCTACATTTTCGCTGTCAAACTCTTTGCTGCCAAGTCCATAACGACCACCAACAACATCAATATCCAAGTTATGTTGTTTCAACGCTGTTACAACATCTAAATACAAAGGTTCGCCAAGCGCACCGCTCTCTTTTGTTCTGTCTAAAACTGAAATTTTCTTAACAGATTTTGGTAAAACGCTTTCAAAATGTTTGATTGAAAATGGACGATACAATCTAACTTTTACAAGCCCAATTTTCTTATATTTTTCATCACAATCAGACTTCAAAATTTTTGAAATGAAGTCTTCAATCGTTTCACAAGCACTTCCCATGGCAACAACAACGAATTCTGCATCGCTGCTTCCCACATATTCAAAAGGTGTGTAATGCCTACCTGTTACTTTTTCAAACTCGTCAAAGGAAGTTAAAACATTGTCCAAAACTTGATTATATTTTGCGTTTGCTGCTTCACGGTTTTGGAAAAATACATCAGGGTTTTGCGCCGTTCCCATTTGCCTTGGGTCTTGTGGATTTAACGCTCTTTTCCTAAATAATTCAATTTCTTTTTTAGGCAAAAGTTTAGCAAGTTCATCATCAGTTAATTCTATAAATTTTTGAATTTCATGTGATGTTCTAAATCCGTCAAAAAAGTGCATAAATGGCAAACTTGACTTAATTGCAGATATATGTGCTATTGCTGCCATGTCTTGTGCTTCTTGTGCATTGTTTGAGCAAATATATGAAAATCCTGTTGACCTTGTTGACATAACATCAGAATGGTCGCCAAAAATTGAAAGTGCGTGACTTGCAACTGCTCTTGCACTAACATGCATAACGGCTGGGAGTTGTTCGCCCGCCATTTTGAACATATTTGGAATCATCAAAAGAAGACCTTGGCTGGCTGTAAAAGTTGTTGTGAGAGCCCCTTCAATCAAACTACCATGCATTGCACCGGCAGCACCCGCTTCGGACTGCATTTCAACAATTTTTAGTGGTTGACCAAACAAATTTTTCTCTCCTGCGACATAAAGTTCGTCACAATATTCAGCCATAGGGCTTGATGGAGTTATAGGATAAATAGCGCTAACATCGCTAAATTTATAAGCAATTTTTGCACACGCTTGATTAGCATCTTTTACAATATAATTTTTCATTAATTCTCCTAGTTTCGACAAAAAGTTAATAACTTTATATAATTATAACCCACTTACATTAAAATTGTCAAAATTTATTTAAAAAATTTTCAAAAAACACTTGATTTTAAAAACAAATGCAAATATACTAACCAAAGTTTAAAAGGTTAAATATGCTTGATGTAATTTTAGATGCACTTTTAGATACTTTGAAGGTAGTTCCGATACTTTTGTTCGTCTATCTTTTAATCGCATTCATAACACATCATAAGGAAGAACCTTTCTCGTTCATTACAGGTAAAAAGAAATGGTTTGGGCCACTTTTCGGCTCGCTATTGGGTTCAATTCCACAATGCGGATTTTCCGCCGCTATGGCAGATTTATACACTCAAAAGAAAATCACTTTGGGAACGCTTTTTGCAGTTTTTATCGCAACAAGCGATGAAGCAATTCCCCTTTTGATTGCCAATCCAAGCGCATATAAAGAAATGTTCATTTTGATTGGATTTAAACTCTTGTTTGCCCTTTTCTTTGGATATTTAATTGATATTTTCTTTAACAAAAAATTCTATAAAAATATGAAAGAAAGGTTTGAGCATAAACACGAGCACTCTCATGATGAGCATTGTCATCACGACCATAACCACGAAAATTGCAATCATGAGCACCACGAAGAACATTGCACGCACGACCACTGCTGCGCAGACAATATCTTTATGGACGCGATTATACACACCTTAAAAATCAGTGCATTTATCTTGCTTTTCAATTTAATTTTTGGAATTATTATTTATTTCGTTAGCATGGAAAGATTTTTGAGCATAATCAATATAAACCCATATTTGCAAGCGCTTATAACACCAATTATAGGTTTAATTCCAAATTGTGCAGGCTCAATCTTCCTTGTTGAAGTTTTCTTGGAAGGCGGAATTTCACTTGCATCAACCATTGGCGGACTTTCTGCTGGAAGCGGAATTGGTATTTTAATTTTGTTTAGAAAAAGCAAAAACATAAAACAAAATATTTTAATTTTAATATCACTTTATGTAATCGGCGTTTTGATTGGGCTCGCCTTGACACCACTGCTTGCTTAATCACTTACTTTTATCTCCCCAGATTCGGCAAAGTATTTAACAACGCCACACAATATTGAATAACAAAGTTTTTCTCGATACTCCTCGTTTAAGAGGAGTTTTTCTTCTTCTGCATTGGAAATAAATCCACATTCGACAATCACTGACGGCACATTCGTGCAATTAAGCATATAGTAGTCGCCAACATCAATATTTTTCCTTGCATTCGGCAAATTTGTAACAAATGTGCTTTGGATTGATTCGGCTAAACTTTTTGAAATCTCACTTTCTGGATTATAAAACACTTGCGCACCCCTGCAACTTTGAAGCGGAAATGAGTTCATGTGAATACTAATAACCAAATCTGCATTTGCGTCTTCAATTATTTTTTTACGCTCCATCATGTCGTCTTTTTTCTTGTTTGTGCTATACGCTGAATAAAGTCCGTCCAAATTTTCACGAGTCATGACAACATTAAAACCATAACTTTCTAAATATTTTTTTAGCGTTTTGGCGTAATCCAAATTTATAACTCTTTCCGTTGTTCCGCTATACCCAACACTGCCGCCGTCAATTCCGCCGTGCCCTGCATCAACGACAATCGTCATAAGTCCGCTTGGCGAAGCCGCAAAAATGCTAGGCAAAAATATAAAACTTGAAATGACAATTACAAACAATAGAATATAAATAATTGTCTTTTTTTTTACAACAAAAAATATATTACTCAGTCTTTTCATACAAAGTAATATATTCATTGAAAAGTTATATAATAACGCTAAATATTTTCAATAGTTTTGCATAATGTTTCAGAGATTTCGTCAACCAATTTTTTGTCCATTCCTTCCACTAAAATTCTTATCAAATTTTCCGTTCCACTTGGTCGCACCAAAATTCTGCCGCTTTCCATAATCAAACTATCACAAACATCAATCGCATTTTTTAAATTTGTTGACTGCATAACATAGTTTTTATCGCGGACAACAATATTTTTTTGCACCTGATAATATGGCTTGTAATTTGATTTTAATTCGCCTACGCACGACATCATGGAAAGAAGACGTGCAGCCGATAGTATTCCGTCACTTGTTGTGGTTAAATCAAGCATGATATAATGCCCATTGTTCTCACAACCAAGTTTGATATTGTTTTGCAAAAGCGCGTTTAGAACAGGCTTTTCACCCACATCTGTAATTTCGCATTTTGTTCCTTCATTTTTTAGCATATTATACAACGCCATGTTTGCCATTTTTGTTATAACTATCTTTTCGCCAGGGTAAAACTTGGAAAGATAATAAATAACTTCTTCGCCTGACAAAACTTTGCCGCCCTTCAAGCAAACGCCAACCCTATCAGCATCGCCGTCAAAAGCAAAACCTATGTCAAAATCGTCACTTTTCATATACGCCGACAGCACATCAATATGATTTGCCCCACACGCAAGATTTGTGTTAAGTCCGTTAGGTGCGCCATTAAAAATTGTATAATCAAAAGCCTTAAATGCGTCTTTCACAATTTCAGTCGCACACCCATTTGCTGTATCAAAACAAATTTTTAACTTTTTACAGGGTTTTAGTTGTTTCTTTATAAAATTTACATATTCTTTGACGGATTTTCTTGATGAAACGACTCTGCCAATTTTATTGTATTTGGCAAGCGTGTAATTATAGTTATGGTCAATTATGTATTCAATATGGTCTTCTTGTTCTTCGGAAATTTTAAAGCCATTTCCGTTAAAAAACTTAAAGCCATTGTGCTCCGCTGGATTGTGCGATGCGGTCAGCATAACGCCAGCATTTGCCTTGTGATAACGAATAGAAAAAGGCACACATGCCGTTGGAACAACATCAAGCAAAATAACATTCGTTCCCATAGCAGTTATGCCTGCGCAAAGTGCTGTCGTTAAACAATCACAAGAAAGCCTTGTATCTTTACCAACAACTATTAAATTTTCTTCATTTTCTCTTTCAAATACTATTGAAACTGCTTTTCCGATTTCATAAGCAAGTTCTGGTGTTATATCTTCCTTCCAAATTCCTCTTATGCCGTCTGTTCCAAATAGTTTTTTTTGCAAAATCAGCCTCCAAAAGTCTTCAATATATACTCATTTGTATTAACTGATGCAATTGCGCCATCGCTCGCAGCGGTGACAATTTGTCTTAACTGTTTTTGTCTGACATCACCAGCAGCATAAACTCCTGGGATAGATGTTTCCATTTTCTCGTTTGTAATAATGTAGCCGTTTTGGTCAAGATTGATTTTATCTCCCAAAATTTCAGTGTCTGGCTTGCGACCAATAGCAATAAAAAGTGCATCAACATCAAGTTCGCGCTTTTCATTTGTTATTAAATTTTTCACAACAATAGACTGCAATTTGTCGTCCCCAGTAATGTCTTCCACTGCTGACGAAAACAAAATTTCAACTGGTGGATTTTCTTGTTTAGATAAAGCAAGAACCTCGTTTGCTAAAATTTTTTCACCTTTAAAATAATCTCTTCGATGAATTAAATACGCTTTTTTAGCAAGACCAGCAAGATACAAACAATCTTCAAGCGAAGAACTTCCGCCACCGACTATTGCAACATTTTTATCACGGAAAAGTGTTCCGTCACAGGTAGCGCAATAACTAACACCCCTGCCAATAAATTTTCTTTCATTTGGCAAGTTAAGTTGTTTTGCTGATGCCCCTAAACATAATATGATTGTTTTACCCTCAAAAGTTCCTTTATGTGTCCTAACCGTCTTGATTTTTCCTTCCAACTCCATATCTAAAACATCTGAAAAAACAACTTCAAGCCCAAAACTTTTAGCGTGTTCAAACATCAAAGTTGAAAGTTCATCGCCACCAATTTTTTTGAACCCTGTGTAATTTTCAACATACTTTGTGTATGCAATTTGACCGCCCGGAACCATTCTTTCAATGAGCATAACTTTTTTGCCTGCCCTTAAAGAATAAATAGCCGCTGTTAAACCTGCTGGACCACCACCAACGATTAGAACATCATATAACATAAACCCTCCAATTTTATTTCAATCTCTTATCTTCTCCTAACATTTCAAGCACCAAACTATTTCTTTGGCTCATAATTCTTGAAAAAATTCTTTCTCCATACCTTTCCAAAATTTCATCTGGCATCAAATTTGAATTGATAATTGTTGACTTGTTTTTCATAAGCCTTTCATTCAAAATCAAATAAAAATAATTTTCAGTAATATTTTTAATTGTTGGTTCGCTGCCAAAATCATCAATAATCAAAACTTCTGGATCAAGATATTGTTTCAAGATCTCTTCATTTGAAGTTTTACAAAAAGTTAAAAAGTCGCTATTCATTGCAAATGCAGTATTAAAATAAACATAAACGCCTTTTTTAATTAGTTTATCAACCATGCAAGTGCATAAATATGTTTTTCCGTTTCCAACTTGACCGGTAATAAAAATATTATTTACTTTTACATTTGGAAATTTTTCGCACCATTCATTGAGTTTTTTATAAATCAATTCACTTTTTTTATCACAAGTTGTTGTTTCAAAGTTTGGAAGTTTATTTTTAAAAATTCCACTTTTCCTAAGCAAAATTTCGCTTAAAATTTGCTTTCTGCAATTACAATAATAATTTTCATAAACTCCTGTGTCATTGCATCGTTTGCAATAATAAACTGGTTCAATAGATGAAATATGCATTGATTTTAACAAATTTTGCATATTTTTTCTGATTTTTTCGTATTTTTCAGTCAATTTATCAACATTTTTGCTTTCAATCTCATCTTTTGCAATTTGAATTGTAAGTTCTTTAAATTGTCTTTCAAGTTCCGAAAATTCTTTATTTTCTCTTGCCAATAATAAATTATCCAAAGCAGTTTTTTCTGCTTTAAATTTCCTATTCTTTAAAACTTCTTGAATGTCTTTTTGAATTGAATTATTCATAAACTATATTTCCACTTCTTCTAACGATGTAAACAATCCCGCAATCTCTTCGCTAGAATATGTCCTCTCATTTTTTAATTTCTTTCTTTTCTTCTTTGGTTCGTTTTCTGTTGGAACATTTATAACAACATTTTTTGCATCTTCAATCGTCTTAACATTGTTTTCGTGCCACTTTGCCAAAACGTTATTCATGTATTGCATTGGATATGATTTATTTGCAGAAATTTCTGCTGCATACGCAATTAAATCGTGTGAAAATTGCCAATCGCACACCCATGTTCTATAAAAGTTCCTATCCGCTGGCGTTACGTCACGAGTTAAAGTCAAGATTGATAAAATATCGTAAATTTCTTCATTCTCTTTTGAAATTTCATACAAATAATCGTCAAACGCTTCTTTTGAAACGATGCCATTTTTGAAAAGATTTTTTATATTTCTATCCATTAGTTGTATTGAGCGAACAGATGTTTCAAAACAATAGCTTGCAATTTTTTCTATTGTTTCATCTTGATAGCCCATATTTTTCCATTGATAGATATAATCTTGAACAATCATATCGAAATCGGAATAATAAGTTCCCAAAGTTTTTACAACTTTTTTTGCGAGATCATAAAGTTTTGTTTGTGCGTTTTCGTAATCTTCAATTTCTTTTTCGGTAACCAAATTCATTTCTTTATACTTTCTCAAAATCGCATCTAATTTCTCAAAACTGATACTTTTTGCAAGTTTTTTATGTTTTTTCGCAACAAAATAGATTAAATCTGGCTCAAATTTTAATTCTTTTGTCCATTTAAAAAATACTTGTCTTTCATCAAATGTTGGAAGTCTTCTAATCGACATCGCATTCATGAGCAATTTTAATTGGTCAGAAATTGTGTCGTATTCTTTCAACTTTTCTTCAACCTTTTCAGTTGTTATAACACCTTCATTAGCCCATGCTTTTGCAACCGCCAAAATATAATTCAAATATGTTTTTGTTCCTTTCAAATTAACACAGTATTTGATTATCATCAAAAGGGCTTCTGGTTCGATATGCAATTCTTCAATCAAATAATAATATTCTGAAAACTCATGAGGCATAATCATTCTTTTGTTTTCAAAAATTTCTTGAACTTTAAAATTGAAATCGCTATATTTATCTTCTTTAAACTTTTTATAATTTGTAACTACATCTTTAAGTGGAAGATAAACAATTTGAATTGGGTCTATTTCAATAACTTTCACAATGCCTTGACTTTCCCAATAATGAAAGCAATCTATGACATCTTCTTCGGAAAGTTTTAAAACTCTCGCAAAGCGAGTGAGTGAATTATCTGGAACGTCGCCAGCACCGCTGAGATAAAGCCCATAAAGGTAAACTTTTACAGCATTATCAGGTGCAAATGGCAAAAAATCATTGATAAAAATGTTATCAATTCCAGTAGTATTATTAAAAAGTGAATTTGAGTTAAATTTACAAAAAGCCATTTTTTTATCCTTGTTTTTATCTTATCATAAAATATTTTGAAAGCAAATAATTTATAGAAAAAAATTAGGGCAAAAACCCCAATTTTTTATTTGATTATTTCATTAATGGGAACAAAACCACATCTCTGACTGATGGTTGGTCAAACATCACAACCATAAGTCTATCAAGTCCAAATCCAAGACCAGAAATTGGTGGCATACCATGTTCCATTGAAAGCATGAAATCTTCGTCCAAGTCCATTGCTTCGTCATCGCCGTCATGTTTTGCCCTTGCTTGTTCTTCAAATGTTTGTCTTTGAACGATTGGGTCTACAAGCTCTGAATATGCTTTGCATAATTCGCAACCAACAGCCAAAACTTGGAACATATCAATCAAGCGATTATCTTTATCGTTTCTTCTTGCAAGTGGAACTAAACAAGCAGGATAGTTATACAAGATTGTTGGTTGAACAAGTTCTGTTCTGATTTCGCGCTTGTAGATATAATCAATAACGCCGCCACAAGTTTTAATTCCATCAAAATCTTCTTCTTTGAATAAGCCTGTTTCAACAACTTTGGCAATTAATTCTTTAACATTATCAATAGCAACAAAATCAAAACCTAAAATTTCACGCATTTTTTCTGTGTAGTTTACTCTTTGCCATTCTGCGCCAAAATCAAGTTCAATGCCTTGATACATAACTTTTGTTGTGCCAATAACATTCATCAAAAGTGAACGCATAAATTCTTGGAAGAAAGTGATGTTTTTTTCAAAATCCCAATATGAGGCATACCATTCACACATTGTAAATTCTTGCAAATGTTGAGTGTCCATACCTTCGTTTCTGAACACTTTGCCCATTTCAAATACGCGGTCAAAACCTGCTGAAATAACTTGTTTCAAATATGTTTCTGGGGCAATTCTCAAATTGCACATTTTATTTAAAGCGTTATGTTTTGTGAAGAAAGGTTTTGCACTTGCTCCGCAAACTGCACTTTGAAGAATTGGAGTTTCAACTTCCATAAAGCCGTGGTCGTTTAAGAAATTTCTAATAAATTTCATTGCTTTGCTTCTTCCAACCATAACTCTTCTTGTTTCTTCGCTTGAAATCAAATCCAAATATCTTTGACGGTATTTTGCTTCTTGGTCTACAAGTCCGTGGAATTTTTCTGGAAGTGGACGCATTGCTTTTGACAAAAGTTCAACTTTTTCTGCCCTAACTGTGAGTTCCCCAGTTTGAGTTCTATAAAGCACGCCTTCTACGCCAACAAAGTCTGCAATATCAATCATTTTTTTGTAGAAATCGTAATCTTCTTCTGAAAGTTCGTTTCTGCCAACGCTTACTTGTATTGCACTTTCTACATCTTGTATTTTCATGAAGCCAAATTTGCCCATTATTCTTCTAAAAATAATTCTGCCAGCAATTCTAACTCTTTCACCTTCTGGCATTTCGTTTGCTTCTTTAATTGTGCAAGTTCTATCATATTTGCTTACATAAGGAATGATGTCATTCTCTTTTAAAATGTTAATTTTTTCTTTTCTAATATCAACTTCTGATGATATTTTTTGCAATCTGTTTGCTATTTGTGTGTAATCCATAATTATTCTCCGAAAAAGTTTGTAACACAAATAATAAATAAAGTCAATTAAATACTATAATTTAGTATAAAATTGACTTTTAAAAATAAAAAAACCACATAATGTGGTTTAGTCTTTTTTATCGTTTTTAAGTTTTTTGATAGCGTCTGCAATTTGTTCTTGAAGTTCGTCATCACTAAGTTCATCAACAGAAGATTCTTCATTTTCAGATTCGTCTTCGTCCGCTGAATCTTCTTCCACTGCTGTGCCGTCTAATTCGATTGGGTCGAAAAACTCAATTTGACTGTTTTTTTCTTCTTTCTTTTCTGGTTCTTTCGTTTTAACTTCTTCTTTTACAGGCTCTTGTTGTTGCGCTGGTTCGTCATCAAAAGAAAATTCTTCGTCTTCTGGTTTTGTTGCTTTTTGTGCTTTTTTATTTTCTTTTTTTGATTTTTTTGCTGTTACGCTTTCAATTTGTGGGTCGTTTTGATTATATACAATTTTTGAATCGCCGTTTATTTCAACAACATCGCCAGCAATTTTTGTTGTAATTTCACTTTCTCCCATCATAACGCTAACTTTGCCATTATTAAGTGTTGAAATCTTTGCATTGTCGCAAACATTGTCTATTTGACCGTTGTTAATTGTTCCAATGGCAGATTTTTCAGTTACATAATCAACTTTACCATTCATGATTGTTGTGATTTTTGTTTTGTCGATTGCGTTTGCGATATTACCTGCAATAAGCGTTCCAACTTGTGCTTTATCTCTCATAAACAAGATTTGACCATTGTTGAATGTTTCAATTTTTGAATTGTCGTCCAAAAATTTAACAAGTCCAGCATTTAAAGTGCCAATTTTTGATTTATTTTTCAAATATTGAATTGTGCAGTCATTTACTGTTGTTATGCTTGATTTGCCAGCCATTTTTGTTACAAAACCAGATTTGAAAAAGCCGACAACGGCTTTACCGCAAAGCAAATCTATTTTACCGCTGTTGAAAACTTGAATTCTCGCCTTTCCAGAAACTTTTGAAAAAGTTGAATTTGTTGTTTCCAAAACAACTGCTTTTCTGCCGACAATAACGTTTTGGCAATCAATAACATAGTGTTTGCCTTCACGCAAAATTATATTTTTTTCGCCTTTATGATGAAAAGGTTCGCTTTCTTTATTTTTAAAAAAATCTAAAAATCCCATACTTTTCTCCTATTTGTTATATTATTATTTAAAAATGCAGTTTTTAAACAACTGCATCAATAAGCATCACATAATCTTTCTTAAATTTTTCACAAACTGTTTCATATTTGGTTGGCATAAGAATATCTTCGTCCATTTTCACTGCATACTCGCAAAAAATACGCAAATAATCTTTGATATACAAATATGCTTCTTCAATTGTGTTGCCATCTGTTGTGATGTTCAAATCTGGCACAACAACTGAAAAAGATTCATCTTCATTTCTTATAAAAACAGCAGGAAAAACATATTGTTGCATAATCTTTTCATTCCTTCTTTTAATGATAAAGCAAATTTCTGCTTTTAAATTTACAAAAGTAGTTTATCATATCTTATGCAAATTATCAAAACAAAATGCACCAATTATTAAACTTTTTGGTGCATTTAATTTTAGTTTATATTGTCTATAAAATTATCTTTTCTATCGAAATCCGCGTGTAAAGAAATGTATTGTTTTCTTGCTTCGATATTATCCCCCATCAGCGTTGTAACCATTTTTTCCGCTTCTGCTGCGTCTTCTATTGAAACTTGAATTAAATTTCTTTTTGCTGGATCCATCGTCGTTTCCCAAAGTTGCTCTGGGTTCATTTCTCCAAGACGCTTGATTGCGTCTGGAAGTTCAGCGTCTGAATAGACATATTCAATCGTGTCTTTCTTGTAAACCTTGTAAAGTGGTGGCAATCCAATATAAACGCAGCCTTCGTTAATTAACGCTCTCATATATCTGAAAAAGAATGTAAGCAAGATTGCACGAATATGCGCACCATCTTGGTCAGCATCAGATAAAATGATGACTTTTCTATATCTCAAATTATCAACATTGAAATCTTCGCCGATTCCTGCTTCAAGCGCAGAAATAATTGTTCTGATTTCTTCATTTGCCAAAACTTGATCCAAGCGCTTTTTCTCTGCGTTTAAAGGTTTACCTTTAAGTGGCAAAATGGCTTGAAAGTTTCTATCTCTGCCTTGTTTTGCACTGCCACCAGCAGAATCGCCCTCAACAATAAACAATTCAGATAGTTCTGGCTTTCGGCTTGTGCAAACTGCAAGTTTGCCCACCAAGTTGTATTTATCAACGCTATTTTTTTGCCTTGTAAGTTCTTTTGCTTTTCTTGACGCTTCCCTAGTTTTTGCAGCGCCTTTTGCTTTGTTGATGATTGCTTCAAATGTTGCATTGTTTTCTTTTTTATCAAAGAATTTAATAAGTTCATTGTATGCAAGATTTTCCATATCAACACGGGCTTCTGGATTTCCGAGTTTGGTTTTTGTTTGACCTTCAAACTGAATGTTACGCATTTTAATTGCTATAACCGCAGTCATACCTTCCCTGAAATCTTCACCCATCAAGTTTTGCTCTTTTTCTTTTAAAAAGCCTTCGCGTCTTGCAATTTCGTTCATTGCGCGAGTGAGTGCAGATTTAAAGCCTGTTTCGTGCGTTCCGCCTTCTGTTGTTGGAATATTGTTAACATACGAGAATGTATTTTCTGTGTAAGAATCAGTGTGTTGAATTGCAACTTCCATTTTTAAAACTTTGCTTTCGCCGCTGATAAAAATTGGATCTTTATACAAAGCAGTTTTTCCTTCGTTTAAATACTTAACAAAGTCTACAATTCCGCCTTCATAGCAATACATTTGTTTGATGTTTGCTCTTTCGTCCACAAATTCGATAAAAATGCCTTTGTTTAAAAGTGCAAGTTCTTTCAAACGCTTCATAATCGTTTCGGCGTTAAAGTTTAC
>CALBYO010000090.1 GCA_937889705.1 uncultured Bacillota bacterium
CTACAAGGTAGCCGATTCCCCCCGAACCCCCGCAAACGCTTTTTAAATTGATTTTATTGTGGCATTGCCACCCCTTAGCCCCCTAAATTTGCCATTTTCAAACCAAAAATGCTACAAGGTAACCAAAAAAATAACAACCTACCTTAAAAGATAGGTTGTTTTTAAAATTATATAATTTATATTTATTGAACTTTTGTTACAACATAGTCAGTTTCTGAGTCAGCTACAAGATTTGCTTCGTAGCCATCTGCTAAAATTTTATAGCCTTCTTCCATTGGGTCGCCAGGGTTAAAGTTTTTAAATGTGCCACCAGAAATCTTCAAATTAGCTGTTCCTGCTTTTCTGTTATCGTCATACAAATTGATTTCCAATCTGTAACCAAATTTTGAACTTTTTTGCAAAATAGAATATGTTCCGCCCTTTATTTCAACATTGCCTTCATAAGCATAAACCGCAGTAACATTACCTATAAATTCACCATCTTCTATCACAAGGCGGCCGCCGTCACGAGCATCAACACAATAACAATCATTTTCTTTTGCTGCTATTGTCCCATTTCCTGAAATCGCAACATCACCGTTTTCGCCAACTGCTATCAAAGACCAAGCATTATTTTCTTCATTCCAAATATCCTTGGTGTTATAAAGTTTTTTACCATTTAAATCAAGTGTCACTTTTCTATTAATCAATACTTGCTCTGGCAATTCAATATCTGTCGTAAGTTGAATTACGCTTCTATCTCCTTTAATAGCATCAACAAATTCGTTATATGTTGATACTTGAATTGGTTGTTGCTCCCCGCACCCAGCAAATAAAATTGCAAAAGGCATCAAAAATGCCGCAACAAGCAAAAAAATAACTGATTTTTTCATATTTTCCCCCTTAATCTCAATTATTATTTGCATTTCACCTGTGTTTAATACATTGCAACAAAAAACCATAGGCAAAACCTATGGAAAATTTTTGGAGCAAGTAGCGGGAATCGAACCCGCGACTGATGCTTGGGAAGCATTCATTTTACCATTAAACTATACCTGCATTGGAGCTAATGGCGGGAATCGAACCCGCGACCTACTGATTACGAATCAGTTGCTCTACCGACTGAGCTACATCAGCATAAAATATGCTAATATTCTTAGCACATTTCGTTTGTTTTGTCAATTATTATATAATCGCAAATTCAACGCGGTCACGCTCTAAGTCTACTGACTTTACATATACTTCTATTTCTTCGTCCAACTTTACAATTTGTTGAATTTGTTGGCGTCTATCTTCCGTTGCATTTCTAATATGGAGCAAGCCTTCAACGCCGTCAGCAGTTTTTAAAATTGCACCATAAGGCAAGATTTTGATTGCTTTTGCTGTCATTTTATCGCCAATTTGAACTTCTTTTAATTTTTGATGCTTCAAAGATTCTTGTAATTGTTTATATCCGAGCCCCACTTTTTGATTTTCTCTATCCAATTTTATAACTTTGAATTTATATGTTTCGCCGACATGCAATACATCACTTACTGAATTTATTTTTTCATAAGAAACATCAGAAATATGAAGGAGGCAATCTACCCCACCCACTTCAACAAAAGCGCCATAAGGGACAATGCGTTTGACTGTTCCGTCAACGATTTTATTTAAGAAAATTGAACGCCAGAAAGTTTCTTGATTTGCAGCACGAGTTTTATCATCAATAATTTTAATTGATGCAACAATCTTCTTTTCTTCGTTATTTATTTCGGTTGCAACTGCTTGCACTTGTTTTGAAATGTATGATTTTGGATTGACTTGACGCCATGAGCAAATTTCGTCTTCTGGGATATATATTTGATATTCACCCATTTTTGATATGAGTGCTCCACTGCCTGTAACATTTGTGATTACGCAAGTAAAGGTTGAGCCAAGTTTGATATTTTCAGCAGTTTGGTTGCCTATTTCTATATTTTTAGCAATTTTTTCAGATGCTACGACATTGCCATCGGCGTCCCTTTTATTAATGATAACAACTTTGAATCTATCGCCGATTTTAACGCTATCAAAATCTACGCACTCGTTTTGCGGAATAAAAGCGTCTAATTTGCCGCCCAAGTTGAAAACTAGTCCATCACTTTTTTTAGCAACAACGATACCTTCTGCTAGTTCGTTGACTTTATATTTTCTAAAAGTCTTTTCAATCTCTTCCATTGTGAATTTTTCCATTATTTTTTCCTCTTTTTATTCTCAATTTTATTTTCCATCATCTTTTCTTGAAGTTTTGCCGCCGCCAAATCTAGTGTTTCTTTATCTAGTTTTTTATCGTAAAATTCTTCAAGTGTAAAAGCTTTTCCAAATCTTAAAGTGTTAAAGCAAAATGGTCTGCTTTTCTTTTTTATCCAAACTGGAACAATAGGACTTTTAGATTTTATTGCAAGCATACAAGCACCTGCTTTGACTTGTTGCAAATCGTCTTGCATATCTCCTTCCGCTTTGTTTCTTGTTCCTTCTGGGAATATAGTTAATAATTTGCCTTGTTTTAGCACTTTTAAACTTAATTTTATGGCGTTTAGGTCTGTTTTTTCTCTATCAATAGGAATACAACCTAAACCTTTTAAAAAACCGCCAAAACATTTATTTTTAAAAAGTTCTTTTTTTGCCAAATACTTTTGATTTCTACAAGTTGACAATGCAAGCACGATACAATCTATATTGCTTCTATGATTGCACACCAAAATTGCGTTTTTCTTTGGTATATTCCTTTTACCTTTGAATATTGTTGGGAACAAAAGCCATGCTGGAATATACAACAAAATTTTTAAAATTGTCATTAACATACTTTCACCATTTATTATGATTATATCAAAAAAAATGTATTTTCAAAATAATATAAATACTTTTTACATCAAATATTACATCAAAAATTGAATAATACAGCAAAAACTACAAATACTAAAAATGCAAACAGGAGGAAAATTATGAAAGATTGTTTACTTTTTGGCATGATGGTTGGCATGGTTGCTGGGGCTTTAATTTATAGATACAGCATTGATGTTCAAAATTTGGCCGATAAAGGCGAAAAAATGGTCAAACAAGAAGTGCAAAAAATAAAAAAAGCTGGCTCAGCTTCTGCTAAAAAAGCCAACTAATTTAAAAGCGTTTGATTAAAGTTCGCATGTGTTATAGCAACAGCGAGTGCATCAGCGGCATCGTCTGGCTTTGGAATTGAATTCAAGCCTAAAAGTGCTGTAACCATATATTGAACTTGTGCTTTTTCAGCCCTACCATTCCCAGTTAGGGCTTGTTTTATTTGTAATGGCGTATATTCAAATATATTCGCATTTTGATTAATTCCAGCAAGAAGTATAACGCCTCTTGCTTCGGCAACAGGTATAACTGTTGTTTGATTTTTGAAATAAAAAAGTTCTTCAACTGCCATTTCGTCTGGTTGATATGTGTCTATTAAACTTTTGATGCCTTCGTAAATCATTGCAAGCCTTACAGGTATTGCTTCTTCTTTTGGTGTTTCAATAACGCCGTAATCGACAACATTGTATTGCCCATTTACATAATCTATCACTCCAAAACCAACAATTCCATAGCCTGGGTCTATTCCTAAAATTCTCATATGTGTATATGATAAAATGTTTTTCAAAATTTTCAAAATAATTTTTCTCACTTTCATTTGCTTTCAAGAATAAATTGTAATATAATGAAAACACAAATCATGAACACCAAAGATAAAAATAAGAATTTACACGAAGGTCATAGACAAAGACTTTTGCAACAAGTGCACAATTCAGGGTTAGACAACATGACCGAAGTCCAAATCCTTGAATTTGTTTTGACTTTATTTATTCCAAGAAAAGACACGAACGAGCTTGCTCATGTTTTGCTTAATGAGTTCGGGTCTTTTAAAAATGTGTTTGACGCAACCGTAGCGGACTTAGTAAAAATAGATGGCATTGGCGAAAGAACTGCAAAGTTAATAACTTTGATGCCAGAAATATTTTTCCATTATAGAGAAAGCGGCTATAAAGACAAGCCAATTTATATCACCAACTTAAATCAAGCAGTCGAATTTTTGACTGATATTTTTGATAGCAAAGTTGATGAAGAATTTTATATCATGTTTTTAGCAGCAGATGGTAAACTCATCAAGTTTGAAAGGTTATCTACTGGAAATCAAAACGAAGTTAGCATTTCTTGTAAAGACATTGTGGACAAAGCAACAAAATACAAACCAAATTGCATATTGCTTGCACACAATCATCCAAATGGTTATTGTTTCCCATCAACCAATGATATTGCAACAACTAACAAGATTGTCAAAATGCTTATGTATCATCAACTCTTGGTTATGGATCATGTTATTATCGGCACGAATGGCTACTATTCGTTCAGTCAAAACAACTTAATTGAAAGCATCTATGACAATGAAGTGAAAGCCGATAGCAAAATGGCAAATGACATGAAAGACAAGATACAAAATGTGTATGAGAAAAATGTTTGGGCTTGGTCAAATTCAACAAAAATCGACAAAAAGTAGAAAATCGAAAAATTAGGCATTGACTTTTGCGGCAAAGTCAATTACAATAGAACCGTAAATAAAATATACTTCGTGGAGGAAAAACTATGGCAGAAGGCAAATACTCTAATAAAAGGCAAATTAATTTACAACAGGCAAAAAATAACCCAAATGTAAAATTTAACAACTACGAAATTTTGCAACAAAAGTACGATGTTAAAACAATCCACCAAATGGAATCATTACTCAGAGCAACTGGAATTGGTTACCTACCTGTTGAAGTGAAATACGGAGCGCATGTTTCGTTTGTGCCAAGGAGCGATTACCATTTTGCAACAGCAAATCCTCATATTTTAGAAAATATAGACACATATTTAGAAAATACTATAACAAATATCTTAGATCACGGCGATATGCTTCAAGTTCCTGTTGAAGGTCACCATTCTGGCGAAGCAATGGAGTCAAGGCTTAACACAGAAGACGAACAAAAGATGTTCACAGAAGCATTGTCAAAATATTCAGACAAAGTTATTGCTGCCTGCGGAGGAACTCATGACGATCCTGAATTTGCAAGCAGATTGAAAGACACTTATGTTAGCGCAATTAAACAAATTTACGAAGGATTTGGAATTCCATACTTCCCAAATAGTTTGGTTGTTGAATTCAAAGTCCCTGTAATCAAAGGCAATGTCCAAGTTGGCAAAACTTCACTTTGGTGCGTTGTTATGCACTGCTCTGGCAAACCAGCAAGCAAAAAATTAGGTTCTGTTGAAAAAACTTACGACCAAGGTCTTGGCGTTATCAAAAAATTCAATGCTTACTTTGGCAAAAATGTTTGTCCAGACTTCATCTTGGGCGGACACTTCCACGCCAACGCAGATTGCGACTATATGGTTGAAAGAAACATATACGACAAAGACGGCAAAGCAACTGGCTCATACATGCACACAATTAGAGTTAGAAGCAACGCAACAATTCAAGACAGCAATTCAAGTTCATTTAATAGAAGTTTCCCAGATGTTTTAATTCCAAACTTTACACAATACGATGTTCATTTTAGAATTAACCCAGCATACACACCTAACGGAATGAACAATAGTCCAAAATTTATTCCAGTTGTAACTGAATTCCCAATCTTAAACAAGAGCGGCGAACTCAGCATGAAAGCAAAAGAATATATGGAAGCAAGAAAAGACTATAATTTCAACGAGCAAGTTAAAAAAGATTATAGCATGACAGATTTTAAAACTCTTTATTCAGACTTTGAAAACGGATTAAATCAATAAAGTGAGGAAATTATGATAAATTCTTTTAAAAACAACGACCAAAAAATGAAATATTTGCTAGACATTTGGTATTCAGAAACATTTGACGATGCTTACATCGGTAAAATGAATTTGGACAAAAACGATGTTATCGAAATGTCAAAAGCCGGCAGATTGTCAGACTATCAAGAAGAAGCAAAAAAGAAACAAACTGCAAAAATCAGCGATGTTGAAATCACACTTAATAAAGAACAAAAATGCTTACAAGTTGTTTTTTGGAACAACACAGGTTGCCTAGACCTTTCAAATTTCCAAAACGGAATTATAGACGGCAGTTATAGGTCAGACTTTAAAAAAGATTTGCAACATTTTGACCCTAAAAACGGCAAAATTGTAGTTATCATGCCTGGTAATTTAATCGGAAAAGAATGGGAATTGAAATACCTCGTTAACGCAACAAATAAATTGTCAGATGACGAATTAACAAACGGAAAAGATATCAGAAGATTGTTCTTCGGCTTAAAAAAACGTAAACAAACAGTTATTAACGATATTAAATTCGCCTTGAACTACGGCGCAGAAGAAGTTTACCTTATGAAAGGTGACGAAGAATTTAAAATCTTAAAAACACTCGGAATTGATGTCTTCCAAGAAATTGTTGACCAAATTAACGACCCAAGAATCAAATACATTAGCCAAGGCACAGAAACAAAGTTAAACTTCATAAAAGAAAACGAAAACGGCAAAAAATTCTATAACATAATCAAAATCAAAACAGACTACGCAACAAAAAGCGATAAACCAAGCAACACAGAAAGACCTGCCGACAGAAAATTTGACGAAGCATCAGATTTATACTTCTATTGCAACGCAAACTACACAGCAGCAATCAAAAACGAAAATGTGTTCTACCCTTCTGGTCAACTCACCTTCTTGAACGCCGCAAAAGGCAAAAACCCAAGAATGATGGTTAATGACGGAAATATCTTCCAAATTTACGCAGAAGGCAACCACGATATATCAGTTGTTAAAGGCGGACAAAGATTATACGATAGAGATAACGAACTTCTCAACTTGATTCATAAAGAAAGAAAATATAATGAAGCAAGAGCACAATTCTTAACAGAACAAATCACAGAAGCACAAAAATATCTCATGACAAAAGACTATAATGTCAACGCAATGCGCGCTAAGTTAGACGAACAAAACAGCCAAGTAAATATCGACGAATATATCGCAGAAGAAAGTAAATCAACACCTACTGACGGCATAGAACTTGCTTAAATTTAATAATGTATTTTAGGAGTTTATTATGGAAAGTAAAATTTGTGAAATTTGCAAAAGCGAAATAGACGAAGGCTCAAATTTCTGCCCAATGTGCGGCGAAGCTATCTCAGAAAATGCTAAAATTTATAAAAAACAACTCGAAATTAAAGCACAACTTGAAGTTTTAGCAAACCTTGCAAAAGTTGTTAAAGACACAAGAAGTTTGGAACTAATTAAATCATTTATTTTGAAATTAAAATCAGAAATTTAGTCTTATTCAAAAATTTCAAGCATATACTACCCACGATATGAAAATATTTGGGTTTAGAGAAAAAAAGAAAAAATTAAGCGGACGCGCGTTCCGCAATATTGTAGCAAACTCGATTATCGGGTTTGTTTTACTTTCTATGTTTGCACTCACTTATGTTGGCGGCACATTAAAAGCTTTTTCCAAGGCGGACGACTCCCCTATCTATAACGGCAATTTGAATAGCAATAATGTTAGTTTAATGATAAATGTTTATTGGGGAAACGAATATCTCGACTCCATGCTTGAAACATTGAAAAACAACAATGTTACAACAACATTCTTCCTTGGCGGAATGTGGGTTGAAAAATACCCTGACCTAGCCAAAAAGATACAAGCAAATGGTCACGAAATTGCAAATCATGGTTATTTTCATAAAGACCAAGATAAAATCAATCTCGACAACAATAAGAAAGAAATAAGTTCGTGCCACGAAATCGTTAAAAACACGCTAGGAGTCGAAATGACGCTGTTTGCACCACCAAGCGGAGCATTTAATCAATCTACAATGCAAGCGGCAAAATCGCTTAATTACAGCGTGATTATGTGGACGCGTGATACAATAGACTGGCGCGACCAAGATGTCGACACAATTTACAACCGCGCTATTAAAAACGCAAAAGGTGGAGATTTAATATTGATGCACCCAACAAAATGCACCGCCGAAGCGCTTCCAAGAATAATCGAAACACTTAAAAGCCAAGGTCTAAACATAACCACCGTCACAAACTGCTTATCATAACAAAAAAACTCGTTATCACAACGAGTTTTTCTTTTATTCTGGTTTTCTTTTTTATGCATTGATAGTGTATAAATCGTAACCGTTTTCTGTTCCTGTTTTACTAAAACCTTCACTTAACAAATCACTAATTTCTACACCGCTTGGTACTTTAATAACTAAATTTTCACTACAATCAGAAAATGCGCCCGTTCCTATGCTAGTTATAGAACTAGAAAGTATAATAGTTTTTAAACTATAACATTCTTGAAATGCATATTCGCCAATAGTAGTAATCCCTTCGCTAATTGTAATCGTTTCAAAAATTTTACCATTTAATGAGCGATAGTCAATTTCTTTTACATTTTGTTTAGAATATAAAACACTATCAGTTTGGCAATAAGCATCAAAAGTAATTGAAATTGAATTAGGATATTTTTGCATTAATTCTTCGTCAGTTAGATCATAAAAACTTTCAACCCATGTGTTTAACTCATTTACATTGTTAATTGGGTTATTTTTATCACCATTTATATAGCATGGATATTGAACACTCATCATTATGTCATATAACATGTTAATAATCGCAGTATCACCTTCTCCTTCTTTATCTTCAACTCTATCATAACCTTCTATAATGATTTTAAATTCTCTTTGTCTTATTCTAACTGAGTTACTTATTGTTTCCGCAGTTGCTGAACCAAGATAACCTGCAATAGCATAACCATCTTGAACTAATGTCGCATTTCCTCTTTTATCATGTGTGTATTTTGAATATAAAAATCCTTCATATTCTTTATTACTCCAAAGTCCAACCGTATACCCTGTAACTTTACCTTTGCT
>CALBYO010000091.1 GCA_937889705.1 uncultured Bacillota bacterium
ATCTCTGGCGAAGAAATTTGCCAAAGAGTGCTTGCAAGAGTCAAAAATGGGTCAATTATACTTTGTCACAATAATTCTGACCACATCTTAGAAGCCTTGCCACTTGTGCTAGATAGATTGCAAAAACAAGGGTACAAAATAACTTGTGTTGGCGACTTAGTCTATCAAGACAACTATGAAATTGACCACAACGGAATGCAAATATCTCTCAATCAGGCTGAAAATACAGCCGCATAATTGGAGGAAAAATTAAATGAACTATGAACTAATGAACAACAACAAAGTATTTTTAAGTGGAAGGGTCGAAAGTGAGCCAGAATTCAGTCATGAAACCTTTGGCGAAGGCTTTTATGAAGTCAAACTTGCCGTTCCAAGACTTTCTGAGCACATGGACATAATCCCAGTTACTGTTTCAGAAAAATTGCTTGCAAAAGACGCTTTTAAGGTGGGTAATTTTGTGGCAATCAAAGGTCAATTTCGCTCATATAACAAAATCGTAAACGAAAAAAGTAGATTGATGCTTACAGTTTTTGTTAGAGAACTTATAGAAGTTGACAATACGATGAATCCAAACATAATTGAAATTGAAGGATTTATTTGTAAACCGCCTGTTTACAGGACAACGCCATTTAAACGCGAAATTTGCGATGTTTTGGTGGCTGTTAATAGGGCATATAACAAATCTGACTATTTGCCATGTATCGCTTGGGGTAGAAACGCTAGATTTATTCGCGACACAGAAGTTGGAACAAAGGTTTCTATTGTTGGAAGAATTCAAAGTAGAGAATATCAAAAAAAGATAAACGATGAAGAATTTGAAACAAAAACAGCCTATGAAATTTCGGTTAATAAGATACAGATTAGCGGTGTAGAAAGCGAAGAAACTGAAATTGATACAATAGTTTAAAATATTAAAAAATGTTGTCAAAAATCATTGACAATATTTTTTTTATGTGATATATTAGCGCAGTAAAAACATTACATAAGCGGATGTGGTGGAATGGTAGACACGCTTGTTTAAGGGGCAAGTGAGAAATCGTGTGGGTTCAAGTCCCGCCATCCGCACCATAAAAAAATAGCCTTTTGGGGCTATTTTTTTATGGTGTGGTTAAAAAACGAAGTTTTTGCGAGCGAAGCGAGTGCGGGGCTTGAACGGAGCGTTAAAAAATGTGCCAGTGGCACATTTTTAGCGACCGGCGTGAAAGCGAGCATCGACCCGCAACGAATACTTGCAAAGCGGAGCAAGTCCCGCCATCCGCACCAAGAAAAAAAGAGAGTGCCTATGGCAGTCTCTCTTTTTTTCTGCGTATGCTGTAATGCAGCACATTTAAAAAAACGACGCTTATATTCGCGGTAGCACGACCCGAAAATAATAAAATTGATGCCCGCAATTTGCTTATTACCGACCAAACGCGAAATTGTACACAATTTCGGTCGGTACTCTCATGCGAAGTTGTTGCTACGAAGATATACAAATTGATTAACTTTTTGTAACTATATATGATATAATAAATTTCAAGGGGAAACGATGGCATCGAGTAAAAGTTATAGAGATTTTATTTTAGAACAATTATCAAATTTACATCCAACATATAAATCTATGATGGGTGAGTTTTTAATTTATGTTAATGGATACTATTTTGGTGCTGTCTGTGACGATAGGTTTTTAGTTAAGATTACCGAGACAAATAGTAAATATGAATTAACAAAAGAATTGCCTTATGAAAATGCAAAACCTATGTATTTAGTTGAAAATGTTGATGATAAAGAATACCTAGAAAGCCTAGTTTTAGACACAATCAAAGGCCTAAAAAAATGAGTTTTGTATTATTAATACATAATAAATATTTCTATAAAAAAACAACTTAATCAAAATAAGTTGTTTTTTATTTATTCATTTTTGGGTTGTTTGTGCGTTCTAGTAAATAATCTATTGATACATCAAAGTAATCTGCAAATTTTATCAAAGTGGAATAATCTGCTTGCCTTTCACCAGTTTCATATCTACTTATGCTATTTTGGTTCATATTCAAGTCAATTGCTAGAGTAATTTGTGACAATTTTCTTTTTTTTCGTAATTCTTTTAAACGCATAAAATTCCTTGAAAAACTTTTAAAAAATATTTGACAACATTATACCAAGTCGGTATAATAAAAATATCCCAATATGGGATAACCTATACATAGGTAAAATTTTTTATAAAGGAGGGCTTATGAAAATAAGACGAAAGAATGGCTTGAAGATAGCAGCAATCACCATAGCATTACTGTTATGCCTAGC
>CALBYO010000092.1 GCA_937889705.1 uncultured Bacillota bacterium
TTCTATTGCTGTTCGCTCAAAACAACGATTAGGGATAATCTCGACATTGCAATTAAATTCTATTTGCGACAATGAAGAACAAACCGCAAATGCACCATAACCAATAGAAATAATAGATGAAGGCAATGATACATTATTTAAACTTTTACAACCTTCAAAAGCTCTTAAATGAATTTCATTTAAACTATTTGGAAAATTTATCTTTTCAAGATTTTTACATCCAAAAAATGCACCTTGACCTATAATTCTGATAGTGTTAGGTAAAATTATTTCTTTAACTTCTTGACAAGCACTAAATGCACAAGAACCGATTGCAACAATTGGTTTATTGTTATATGTGCTTGGTATTTCAATAATGGTTAAGCCTTTGCCAAAATAACCATATGGTGAAGCCGCACCAATCAGCCCATTTTGGGATAAACTCTCGCCAATAATGTATTCTGTTATTTGACTTTCATCAGTTGTTATGTTTCCATTTTGATCAAGTCCTGTGAATAAAAAAGCGCTTTCCGAAACTCTAAATTTTGCTTCAATAACTAAATCTTCTTCAATTTCAATTTCTGATAGATTTATCACTTCACCATTTAAAGTCCAACCTATAAATTCGCAAAAATCTTTTGTTGGCATTTCGTCTAAACTTAGCGTATCGTTTTTCCTATAAAGTTGAGTTTTCCAAATATGATCGCCGACTTTATAAACTGCAAAAACTTGTTGTTCATAAGAAATTTCATATTCAGATAAAATATCTTTCAATCTTGAAATTTCACCATTTAAAGTTGTAATAGTTTGATTTAAATCAGATACTTGATTGTTAAGATTATTGATTTCTCTTTCATAATCTGCATTTTTTGAATTTGACTGATTTAACTTAGATTCTAAAACCAATTTATCTTGTTCTAAATTAGTTATTTTTTGATTTAATTCATTAATTTTGCTTTGTTGGTTTGCAACTACAACTTGCAATTCTGCTATCTTTTGTTTATTCGCTTCATTGGTTAAATCTAACTCTTCATTTGCACTTGATAAAGCATTTACTTTATCTGTCAATTCCTTATTTGCTTTCTTTTCCGTATCAAGTTGAGTTTGCAAAATTTTTATTTGCTCTTTAAATGATTCTAAATTTGCAGAACCTTCTCTTACCCCAGCATCATGTGCATTATTTACTTGTTCTTCTGTGTAGATTTTTGCTCCGCTAAATATCGCTTTAATTCCTTCTCTACTCAAAACTAAAAGCACTATTGCAGCTATTAAAATTAAAGAAAGAATAATAGCAACTGTAATTCTTACACCTTTACTCATTTATTTCTCCTTTTATGCTTTCTATGACCTTATCGGTATATTGAACTGAAATATTTAACCCATTTTCCGTTACATCTTGGTTTAAATAAGTTAAATTATCTTCGACTTTTTCTACTGTGATTGTAAATTTTGTTTTTGAACTCAAAAACTCAAATTTGATTTTCAATTTCACACATGCTGTAACTTCTCCAGCAGTGTTTTTAAATTTCATTTCACGATAACCTTCGATTATTCCTGCTTGCAATTTTTGCTCACTACATGCAACGCCATTGACATAAATTAAATAATCATCTTTCGTCCCGTCAAAGTCTACTGCTGCTAGTTCTTCCATGTAGTAATACTCATTGTTTTGCCCTTCATAAAGATTTAATGTATCAAGGTTTATTGTTGTAATTGCTTTTTTACTTTCAACCTCGTATACAATATCTCCATAAATGTATGAGTTTGTTGATTTCCTATTCTCAATAATCTTTCCAGTGGATATACAACCAGACACAATACAAATTGTACATGCCAAGTAATATAAAATTTTTCTGCTACCTTCAAATTTCATAAAAACAACAATTCCAACAATAATTGCTATTATGATTAAAATAGACTTTATAAGATTTAAGTAGTTTGAAATACATGCAAGTTGTATCATTCAACCACCTCCTCATAATCTGAATTTATTGCGTTTTCAGATATTCTTAATGTTATATTTTTTGAATATTTAATTGTTTTTGTATTTGTATCCCACAAAGAATAGTCATTTAATATAAACTCCACATTTTCTTGTGAGGTAATTATTAATTCATCTATTTGAAGACCGAACAA
>CALBYO010000093.1 GCA_937889705.1 uncultured Bacillota bacterium
TTGTTCAAAGAATGAATAGCACATCAAGCCGCGTTGGCATTTCAATGGACGCCATGGTAAAAATTGCTGCATCATTTGACAGTAGCGCAATGAATGTTAAAAATAAACTTATGATTTATAAAAATGTAAATAAATTGATTGGTGAAGAAAAAGACGATGTCAAAAAATTTGCATTTATGAAAGCAATTCAAACAATTATGGACGAAAAAGAGTTGGAACAAAATGCCGAGAAATCAACCGACAGAACAGTATTTTATGGCGGAAGAATTCAATAATTTAATAAAACAACAAAAAAACAAGCAATTTTGCTTGTTTTTTTTAATATATTTGGATTGTTTTGTTAAATAATTTTTCTAAAATAGCATTTTTAATTAATTCTGTGTTTTCGTTATGTTTTGCGGAAACGAAGATTGCGTCAGACTCAATCAGCCCACTATTTCTCATTCTGATTTTTTCTTCGGTGGTTAAAACATCAACTTTATTATAAATTGTTATTCTTGGAATGTCGTAAGCATTTAATTCTTTCAATTCATTCAAAACAACTTCTTTATGGACATCTAAGTGTTTGTCTGTAACATCAATGACATGCAAAATCAAGTCCGAATAAGTCACTTCTTCAAGAGTTGCGGAAAAGGCGTCAACGAAACTATGTGGGAGTTTGTTTATAAAGCCGACCGTATCTGTTAAGACGATTTCACATTTTGGAGCAAGCCAAAGTTGACGAGTTGTGGTGTCGAGCGTGGCGAATAATTTATCGTCAGCATAAATATTTGCTTTTGTGATGACATTCATAAGTGTTGACTTGCCAGCGTTTGTGTAGCCAACAATCGAGACTTTTTTTACGCCAGTATTGGAACGATTTTTACGCCTTAGGTCGCGTTCTTGTTTAATTTTATCTATTTCTTTTTCGAGTTTTAAGATTTGGTCGCGAATTTTTCTTTTGTCAAGTTCAAGTTTTGTTTCACCAGGGCCGCGCATACCAACGCCGCCAGAGCCAAATCTACCACTTGTTCCGGCAATTCCAGAAAGCCTTGGAAGATAGTATTTTAACATGGCAAGTTCAACTTGCAACTTACCTTCGTTTGTTGTTGCGTGTTTGGCAAAAATATCTAAGATTAAAGTTGTTCTATCTATAACTTTAACGCCTAGGATTTCTGTTAAATTATTTACTTGTGAGCCAGAAAGTTCGTTGTCGCAAATTGCAAGGTTGGCGCCTGTTGACTCAACAAGTTGTTTAAGTTCTTCCGCTTTCCCTGTTCCGATATATGTTGCAGGGGTGATTTCTTTTGCTTTTTGGAAAAGTTTTGCAAGCACTTCAACATCGGCTGTTTCGGCAAGCCTTTCAAGTTCTTTCATAGAAAAATATCCATCGTCTTTTTGCGATAGACTAAGACCGAACAAAACGGCTTTTTCTTTTATTTTTTCTGTTTTTTTAAGTTCAACCATGCTTTTATTATACTTTAATTTAAGATTAATTTCAATTATTTTGTTATTTAATTTAAAAGATTTATTTGTTTATTTGATTAAATATGGTATATTCTAATTAAGAAAGGAGAAAAAATGAAAAAGTTTGCAATTTCATTTTGTTTAATTTTGTTAATTAGTATGTTCGGGCTTTTTGGCTTGAATTATAATTCTGTTCAAGCAGATGCTTCTCTTGAAGGTGATGGCTCGGCTGCAAATCCATACATAATCAAAAGCGTGGAAGATTTTAGTTTTATGTCAAACAAAGTCAATGCTGGCGATGCAGATTATATTTCTGCGAATTATAAGTTGACCAACGACTTGCTTTTTGCTAGCGAGATGTTTGTAAGCATAGGGAATCAAACCTACCCATTCCAAGGAACTTTTGATGGCGGCGGAAATTCAATAAAAAACGCGATTTGCAATGTTCATGGCGACGCAAGTTTGAGTTATGGAATTTTCAATTATATTCAAAATGCAACAATAAAAAACTTGTCCGTTGAAATAGTTTTTAACTTTATCGGACAAAGCACAGACAACTCTCAAATTAATATGGGCGGAATTGTTGGCGTTTCACTTGCTGGTAGCGAAATCACAAATTGTAAAACAATCACAAAACTATATACGATTAATGAAAATGATGAAAAAACAAACGCGAACATCTATTCAAGCGTAAACTTTGGCGGAATTATTGGTCAAAGTGACGGAACAAGTATTCATGATTGCTTTTCACTTGTTGAATTTGATTGCGTGCAATATGGTAATTCTTTAACAGAAAGTTATTTTGGCGGAATTGTTGGCAAAATCAATGGTGGCGAAATCTACAATGTTTATGCAGCCCCAACAGATAGCACAATTTCATCTTTAACGGGCGTAATTGCAGATAAAGCAAATATGACATTAAAAAATAGCGAAAATGCAAGCGTTTATTTCGGCGGAATTGCTGGTAGCGTTTCTGGCAGGAATTTCTCGCTTACAAACACACTTTTCATTGGTTATTTAGATGTGAAGAACTCGCCAGTGAAATATGGTGGCATTATTGGTAAAATGCACGCAAGTGCAGCATCAAGACCTGTGTCAGCCAATATAACTCAAAGCAAATATCTCAGAATTAACAACGCTAACACTGTTAGTTTTGACCTTCCTATTGCAAATGCGGCAGATGTTTCATTCACAGTCCATTCAACTTTGGTTCAAATCACAACAATGCCAAACAATAGAACATATTTTGAAGATGCTTCAAATGGTTGGAACAGTCTTAGAATGTGGGATTTTGAAGATGTTTGGAAAACGACAACAATTTTCAATGCAAGTGGAATTTTCCTTCCAGATTTGCAACAATTCTCAGAACTTTCATTTTATTTAGATTATCAAAATTATTCGACTTATTATTCATTAAATTTTGAGGGCGAAACAGCAGATGTAACTTCAAAAAAATTCAAGATTGGCGATACAGTTGTTATTGAAGGTAATTTCAAAAGCACCGAAACAATGAATTATGCAAATTTCTACAATTTTGATAGTTGGAAAAAGGTTGGTGATGAAAATTTTGAAAGCGATGGAAAAATTAAGTTAACTTTGACTTGCACAAATCAAACAGCGGGCAGTTACTATCTAACTATCAGCGGAAAAACTGTTAGAGTTGATGTTAACATTGTCAATGAAAGTGGAAATACTGGTGCATACGGCAGCGTTAAACAAGGAGATAATGTCAAAGTGGAAAACTTTTCGTTCAATGCTAAATATGCAGATGACGCGTCCGCAATCAGACTTGAAGCAATAGATACTCTTGAAGAATATAAGTTTTCACATTTTGCAAGTGGAGAAAATTTTACTTCTCAAAACAGAACTATCAGTTTTAAATTAGATAACAACAGAGCAAACTTGCCACCAGTTATTGTTTTAGATGGACAACTTGTTTGCACAATAAATGCAGTGTTTACAAACAATACATCAAAACTTAATGTTAATATGACAGAAGGCGGCGGAACATTAAAAATTGACGAAGGTCAAGCGGAATCTGGAAACCTTGAAAAGATTTTGGTTAATGGGAAAAGTTACTCATTAACTGCAACTGCGGCAGAAGGCTATACATTTGATGGCTGGTATGTGAATGGCGAAAAAGTTGAAAGCGAAAATATATACACTATAACTATTAGACAAAACACAAATTTGGAAGTTAGATTTACAAAAGCGGATGAAGGTAAAAACGGAGTTAATATTTGGGTAATTATTGGACCAATTTTGGGCGCATTAGTTTTGGGCGGAATAATTGCTTTAATTGTTGTAAAAGTTAAGAAAAATGGGGCAAATTCTTATAAAAAGAATTACAGATATTAAAAAAATTAATTAAAAAATAAAAAATATAAAACCGCCTATCGGTATAATCCAGTTTATAATCTTTACTAT
>CALBYO010000094.1 GCA_937889705.1 uncultured Bacillota bacterium
CTGGTTTGGCCTCTTGCAATTTCGCTCGCCACTACTCTCGCAATCGTTTTTTTACTTTCTTTTCCTTCAGGTACTTAGATGTTTCAGTTCCCTGAGTTCCCTTCGTTTGACTATGTATTTATCAAACGATAGTGTTGTATTACCAACACTGTGTTCCCACATTCGGATATCTACGGATCACAGGATATGTGCTCCTCCCCGTAGCTTTTCGCAGCTTATCACGTCCTTCTTCGGCGCCTAGTGCCAAGGCATCCACCATATGCTCTTTGTAGCTTAATCTATATTTTAGTTTTGGATTTTCTTAGCATTTTCACTTTAATCTTATTGTTAAAGAAATTAAACTCAGCGTAAATTTACAGTATATATCGTTGAAGATTATATTCATATTACACTTTATTTGTTACTGATATTTGACTCGATATATATATTAAAATATACACATCAATTATATCTATTCAATTGTCAATGTTCTAATTTCCACAAAAGTGGAACCCGCTTTTTCACACGCGGTGACATCAATATATCACTATAAAAATTAATTGTCAACAGTTTTTTCAAAGTTTTTTTACTTTTTTTAAACTTTTTTTTACATTTTTTTTAAAACGCCGCAACACCCCGCCGTGTGTTTGCAAAATTGCCATTTTTTGCCTAAAAACTTGTCAAATTTCGCTAAAAATTTTTATAAAAAATGAGAGCGACCTGCTCTCAAATTTACATTTCTCTATCAACTTTTGCCGATTTCGACCTGCTACTATAATCTTTGTATGCCATTGTGATTAAATTATTTTCATAATATTCAACTACATTGTCGCCAAATTCATAAAGTTTTGAACTCACTTCATGCGCACTTTGGAAATTAAAATTGACCAAATGCGAGCAAACCTGTTCTGTCGTCCTTGCAATAAGCACCAAAGTTGTGTATGCAGTTCGCTTTATGTGAAAACCATTTTGAGCAACCGCTTCTTCCACAAGTTCAAAATTTTCTTGCCTCGAAAGAGTGGTTGGGTATTCAGAATAAAAATAGGCAAACTTTAACATCGCATTATAATTGTTTAAATCTTTTGCGAGTTGCTCGCTTGTAGCGCCATTAAACTTTTTATTCTCAATAATCTTCCTTTGGTCTTCTAACATTTTAAAAAATAATCTTTTTTCCATAAAATTTCCCTTATATATTTATTAATGTATTTATTATATTAAATATACATTATATATTATGTCAATTTTTGGACTGTCAAATTGTGACGAGTTTGGCCGAAAAAAGAAAAACAAGCCTAAGGAGTAAACAAAAGGCTTGTTTTCTAACCCTGCTATGTAGGCATAAGGGTCTGGTAATTTAACAAATATGTATTTGGTAAATCTATTTTGTTTGAGAAATTGCCCAGCCGGTTACAGCGCTATCGGCCGCTTGAATAAATTCAAGTTCTAAAACAACTTCTATCTTTGCAATGACTACTGCTTTTTCAACAACAGTTTTGCCATCTTCACCGCCCATAACTGCGGCTTTAACAACATAACCTTTGCCTTCGCCTTCATCAGCACCAACAAATTTTGGTCCTTCAATTTTAAATGAAGCGCCTGTTGCGAAAAGTCCAACAAATCCTGACGTTGTGTCTGTATTATCAGTTGCATGACCAATTTTTTGCAAGATTGTTTCTCCTGTCTCGTTTGTTGTTGTGTAGTAGTAATAACCATCAGTCTTTTCTGTGAAGTTTGCACCAAAGAAAGCACCTTTGTTAGACATTGTAATGAGTTCACTTGCTGCAAAATCAGTTTTTGCTGCTTTTAACTCTTCGTCTGTGTATGCCGTTGTTGAGTCTTTTGTTTCATAAAACTTGTATGAAACTTTAACTCTCATATATGCATCAACGCTTTCTTTTGTCAATCTGACATCACTTTCTGTAACCGTGATTGTGTCGCCAGGTATAACTTCTGTTTTGGTGAGCAACACACCTTCCAACTTACTGTTTTCTTTTTTCCAGTCCGCTGGATCTGTTTCTCCAAACCCTTTGTATTGAATTTCAATACCTGAGTTCATAAGAATTGTTCCTGTTGCTTGTCTTTTCGCTGTATACCAAGCAGCAGACGCTCCAATTCCAAGAGCGATGGTTAAAAGTAGCGCCAAGGCAATAATGCCAATCTTTAACCATTTTTTTGTTGTTGACTTATTCATTTTACTCCTCCCTTTGAATAATTTTTTATAGATAGAACAACACTATCTAATGTCTGCATTATATAATGTAAAAGTCTACTTGTCAACTAAATTTAACATATATTATGAAAACATTAAATAATGCGTTGGTGAGATATGGTTAAATTAAATGTGTTAAATATGCTTAAAGAAAGGGGCAAGTCAAAATATTGGCTCTATATTCAACTCGGAATGAGTTATCAGAATTTCAATAAAATGGTTAACAACGAAACGCACTCCATTAAATATGAAACGATAGATACGCTTTGCGAGATTTTTGACTGCACGCCAAACGATCTATTTATTTTGACAAATAACGACTAAATCAAACAAAATTAGCACTGCAAAAAAATTGTAGTGCTTTTTTTGTAACATTTTTATAGGGTCGTGAGTAGTATGAAGTAAGAGCAAAAGAAAAAAAACAAACAAAGTACAAAAGAAGAAAAAATACATACTTTTGATGCAAATAAAAACCTACAAAAAATGCTCGCATCAAACACTTGAAAAAGTGAAAGAAAAATTTTTTAGAAAATCTAATGAGGAGGAAAGCGTATGAACTTCTTGAATGGTTTCTTCGGAAATCGCGATGGCGGAAACGGATGCGACTGCTGCACAATCATTATCTTACTCATCTTACTTTCATGCTTATGCGGTGACAACGAAGGCGGCTTCTTAGGCGGATTTGGCGGTGGAAATTGCTGTGATTTAATTATCTGGTTAATTTTACTCTCATGCTTATGCGGTGGAAACAGCGGCTGCGGCAACAGATGCTAGTCTAAACTAAGTACATAAAAAAATAAAACTTCAAGTTGAAATACAATCCCCTCTTATCAACTTGGAGTTTTATTTATAAAAAACACCCACAACCGTGAGTGTTTTTTGTTTCCTGGTTCTGCGTTTAATTACGCTTTTTTAGTATACATATCATAACCGGCTTTATCACTTGACGCTGCTTTTTCAAATGAATCTGTAACATAAGTTCCAACTGTTAAACCTGATTTTACATACACAGTTGTAACATAAGAACTTAATAAATAACTATAATCATCGTTTTCTTTTGCGAGTCCAGCGATTGTTGAAGAATTAATTACAACTTCGGTTAAACTTCCGCAACCGTCAAAAGCATTGTTTTTAACGCTTGTTACGCTACTTGGAATAGTGATAGATTTTAGATTTGAACAATTTTTAAAAGCTTGTTCTCCAATAGTTTTAATGCCTTCTTCTAAAACAACGGTTTCAAGATTTGAACAACCATAAAATGCCCTATAATCAATAAATTCAACACTTCCCGGAATCGTTACAGAAGTCATTTGAGCTCCTGCTAGTGCACCATAATCAATCTCTTTAACATCTTGTTTTGAATACAAAATGCTTGAAGTTACACATAATGTTTTAAATTCAAACTCCATTTTTGGATATGCTGCAATAAATTCTGCGTCTGTCATGTTATCAATTGAATTTAATATAACAAACAATTCATTCTCAGAATTCAAAGTTGTTGTCCCATTTAAAGTGCATGGATATTTTAAAAAACCTAATTTGGGTCCGATTAGACCTTCAATTTCATTAACAGCCGAATAACCTTCAATAAGGATTTTAAAATCTCTTTCTCTAACTCTAACCGATGATGGAATTGTAAGCGCTGTTTCATCTCCAAAATATCCAGTTAAACAAATTCCACTTTCCATTGGTTTTGTAACCAAAATATTTTTATCTTTATAACAAGTTTCTTTTGAATAAACAAAGTCTTTATACTCGCTACTGCTCCATGTTCCAACCGTATACCCTGTAACTTTACCTTTGCTTGAATCTGCTTTCACAGTGATT
>CALBYO010000095.1 GCA_937889705.1 uncultured Bacillota bacterium
AATCTTAATGAGAAGTTAAAAAAATCACGAAATTTTCGTGATTTTTTCGTATTTTTTATATATTTTCTATATATCAACGCGTTTTTGATTGTAATAAACAACTTTTTCGCCGCCTGCAAGTGGTTCAACAAGTTCTGGATTTTGAACTCTCAAAACTTCCTGAGCAACTTTTAAATCTTTCGCGATGTCCCAAATTGTTTGTCCAGGAACAGCGTAGTAAATTTCAATAGCAGATGTGTTTTGTTCAACTTCTTCGCCGCGAACGATGTCTGAGATGATTGCGTTTGCAACTGTTTTATTAAACCAAGCACCAAGTTTGATTTTACCGTCAATGAAAATCTCTCTGCCGCGTTTTGCTGTTGCATCAACATCGTATAAAATTGTTTCAACTTTGACATTAACATCAGTGTTGTCTAAATTTGTTCTTTCTGTTTGTGAGAATGGTATTTCAATTTCAACTGAATTGATTGAATTTTCGTCATCGTTAAGGTAAATCACTGTTGAATGTAAAATTCCTTCAACTAATAATTCTCTGTTTTCGTAAGCAACATTTGTTAAGGTGATATAGGAGCCGTCAACAGCAAGAATTTTATCAATTCTAGGAAGTGACTCGTCAAGAGTGATATTTCCGTCAATTTTGAAATCAAAATTTTCATTTCCTAAATGTTCTGTTGATTGGAAGCCAATAGTGGTGAGTGAAATTTCATTTTTTGTTGCATAAGCATCAGTCGTGATTGTGATGTTTTTGTTCTCAAAGATCTCATAGCAGAGTTTGACTGGAATTGAAACTTCAACACTTTGATTTTCTTCCAAAACTTTGGCTTCAACATTTTCGCAAACAACTCTTGCGCACGCTTCAATTATGCTGTCTTTCTTTGCGTTGCCGTCTTCAATTTCTTCTCTGAAATTTTCAAAGTTTGAAAGAGCAATTAAAAGTGGACGGTCTTCGTTTGTTGTAACAAGTGCGTGAGCAAAAACTTCTCCTTCAAAAATAACCATGCTATCAAGAGAATCAACTTTTTTGATGA
>CALBYO010000096.1 GCA_937889705.1 uncultured Bacillota bacterium
TGCTACAAGATAGCAAAAATTTTGTGCCCGCGGCACATTTTTGACCCAAAATTGACCTATTTGAACAAAAAAAGGCAACAGTGTTGCCAAAAAAAATAACAACCTACCTTAAAAGATAGGTTGTTTTATATTTTTATTATTATTTTATAGTAAGATACAGATTATGCCGCCCTTGCCTTCGTTGATAATTCTACCAAGAGTTTTGCGCATTTTGCGTTGCGCTTCAACTGGCATTGTTGTAATTTTTGAGTTGATACCTTCGTTTACAAGTGAACTCAAACTCTTGCCAAACATATTTGTGTCCCAAATTGCTTTTGGATTTTGCTCAAATTCTTCAAGCATATATTTAACAAGTTCTTCGCTTTGTGCTTGTGAGCCAACGATTGGATTGACTTCTGTTTCAATATCAACGCTCATAATATGCAAACTTGGAGCAGATGCTTTAAGTTTTACGCCGAACTTTGAACCTTGTTTTACAATTTGTGGGTCTTCCAAACTCATGTCTTCCACAGATGGCATTACAACGCCGTAGCCTTTTTCTTTAACTTCTTCAAGTGCGACTTTGATTTTATCGTATTCCTTTTTAGCGTAAGCAAGTTGCTTGATGTATGACATTAAGTGGAAATCGTCTTGAATTTCTGTTCCACATTGTTCTGATAAAACGCGATAGAAAAGTTGTGGTTTTGGCGTGATTTCAAAATAGATTTTGCCTTCGCCCATTTTGATTGTTGACACAACAACTGGCTCGAAATCTTCATTTTCTAAGAATGCGACATTTGTTCTATCAATTTGACCAATCTTATTTGCTTCTTGTCCGAATTTTTCAATTTCAGAAATAATGCTTGCGATGATTGGGTGTTCAAAAGGCAACACTTGAAGCCACTCTGGCATTTTTACGCTCAAAGTTTTGATTGGGAATTCTAAAAGAATTTTTTCAAAAATTTCTTCCACATCTTTTTCAGAGAGTTTCGCAACGTCTTTTGTGATAACTGGAATTTGATATTTTGCGTAAAGTGAATTTGCAAGTTTTTTTGTTTCTTCGGCGTTAGGCTTTTTGGTATTCAAAACGATAACAAAAGGCTTTTTTTGCGCTGCAAGTTCTTTCACAACTCTTTCTTCTGCTTGGACATAACTGCTTCTTGGAATGTCTGTGATTGAGCCGTCCGTTGTCATGACAATGCCGATTGTTGAATGTTCTTCAATAACCTTTTTTGTTCCAAGTTCCGCCGCCTCTTCAAAAGGAATATCTTCTTCTGTCCAAGGCGTTTTAACAAGTCTTGGCTTTTCTCCTTCTTCATGTCCGAGTGCGCCTTCAACAAGATAGCCCACGCAGTCAATCATTCTCACATTCATTTCAACTTTTTCGTCAAGATTGATTTTCACCGCTTCGTTTGGAATAAATCTTGGTTGAGTTGTCATGATTGTTTTTCCGTCTGCGCTTTGTGGCAGTTCGTCAATCGTCCTTTCTTTACAGTTGATATCCTTAATATTTGGAACAACTAAACTTTGCATAAAGTTTGTTATAAAGGTAGATTTTCCGCAACGAACCGGACCAACAACGCCCACATAAATATCGCCGCCAGTGCGTTTGGCAATATCTTCATATAGACTGTAATTTTCCATAAAAAACCTCCATAGATGTTATAATCTATGAAGGAAAGTTAGCGAATATTCGTTTTTTATGTCTTATTTTTATTAGCCCCAGACCGAAATTGCAAGTTCTTCAATCGCTTGAATATCTAACGAAAATTCAATTCTTGTAAATGGCATATTTTCGCCATAATCAATGCTGTCGTCCATTTTGATGAGCACTTTGTTATCGGCGTTGAGTTTGAAGATTGAAACTTTTGGTGTTTCTTCTCCATTATATTCATTTTTTGTAAGTGTTATGTCTGCAAGCGTTGTGACGTCGCCTTCGGCAGTGCCAAAATAATACCAGTCGCCAAACTTAACAAATTTTGAAGCGTCAAATTCTGGCAAACTTTCAAACAAGTTCAATTCGCTTGAAATTGGATATGGAACGCCATTTTTTTCATACTCTGTTGTTTTTGCCAAAAACTCTGCTCTGTTAGCGTCAGTTAACAGGACTTCTTCGCCGCTAGAATTTTTGAAATAAAATTTGATATTAAACCTAACTCTCAAATAAAATGGAACTGTGTTTTCTTTTGCACTGAGAGTTGGATTGGCAAGCGAATAGACCATGCTTGACATAACATTTGTTTCTTCAAGTGGTTTTAATTCAACTTCGCCGCTAGTTTTTTCAACA
>CALBYO010000097.1 GCA_937889705.1 uncultured Bacillota bacterium
CTCTTGTCATCCCAAGTTCTGGATTTAAACTGTCTTCAAGCATTGCAAGCATAATACCATACAAGAAGTCTTGCGCGCCCCTTTCCCATGAACTATCTGTTTTAGATTCAATAGGAACGATTGAAGAAGCAACTTCTCTGAGTTCGTTTTCTGCATTATCTCTAAGTTCTTGTGCTTTTGCGTCCAAGTCACTTCTAATTTGTTCTTTTTTTGCGTATGCTGACCTATTAAATTCGTACCATTCTTCCCCAAAGTTTTTTGGATCGTCAGCAAGTTTTAAATCATAAGTTGTTGGCTTGTCGCCTCTATGAATTTTAATTTCTTTAATAAGTTGTGCTGCACGGTGATATTGAACATAAGCGTTATCCATTGGGTTCCATCTTGTGGACGCATAAGGGTAACGAAGGTCAAGAACGATAATTCTATATCCCGCTTCTTTTAACTGAATTGAGTTATCGTTATAAACTTCACCCTTTGGGTCTGTGATAACCATACAAGGTTTTGTTCCGATTTGTGACAAAATACGAATTGATGGATTAATGTATGTTTGAGTTTTACCAGAACCAGTTGTACCAATAATCATTGTGTGAATTGGGTCATACATATTAATGTGAAGTTTTCCACCCTGCACTGCACTTCTAATAACAATACCATCTTTTTTAGCGGTTTTGATTGTGCTCCAAGTATATGGCATAAATTTTGAAAGTGTGTTAAGTTCAGACTCTCTGATAAATCTAGCATCATAATATTGGCTGATTTTATCGCCACTTTTTGTTGTACCTTCGCCGCTAGCCTTTGCTTTATTATCTGGTTTTGTTAATTTGGCAATATAATAAAGCCCAACAAAAGCAAGCCCAACACCCAAAACAATCAATGTGACTTTATTTGTTATAAATTCTTTGTCAAAAGCAAAGTGTTCTCTTGTTGCATTTCCTATAATTAAAGCCAAAATTATAATTGCAACAATCACAATTAAAGGTGCAAATTTTTTTAATTTTCCTTTCATTTCCGCTCCTTTTTTAATTATATATACTATATTAATTTTAATATATCATAAATAATATTATTGTCAAATAATTTTTTTAATTTCAACACAAAAAATAAAAAAGAGCAGCATTTTGCTGCTCTTTTAAATTGTTTTATCTTACATCAAATTTGTTAATTGAAGGAAAGATTTTACAACACCATCTGATCCGCCTGGATTATCAGTTTGAATTGTTGTGTCAACACCAAATGCTTCAAGAAGTGGTTGGAATCCGAACAAGAAGAAGAAGATCAATGCAATCATAATTACGACACCAACGATTAATGAAATTAAACGTTTTTTCGCTTCTTCACGTTTTTCTGTGCTGTCTGCCCTAGCCATATTAACGCCTAAAACGATAGCCCAAATCATACCTGCTGCACCCAAGATAGACAAAATAGGGATCAAAACATCTTTAACAGTTTTAACGACTGTTGCAGAAACTGCTTTTGCACCAGAATTAACATCTGCGCCTAAAAAACTAACTCCTCTCATAAACAAATTTGCTAATTGAAATAACATTTTTCACCTCCGCGTATTTTATATTAGA
>CALBYO010000098.1 GCA_937889705.1 uncultured Bacillota bacterium
TAATCATTTTAACAGGCGACATCGTCTATCCAAACTCCGCATTCACAGGTAGTTCAGACAACCTTTCAGCGTTAAAAATCATCATCAATATGATGGAAAAATACAAAACTCCTTGGACAATGTGCTTTGGAAATCACGATGCAGAATATATGGCAGATTATGGTAAAAGCGCACTTTGCGACCTTTTGGAAGATGAAAAATATAGTTATTGTCTTTTCAAACGCGGACCAGACAATATTGGCGGCATGGGCAATCAAGTTATAAACATCTATAACGCCGATGACACCTTCAATTCAAGCATCTTTGTGTTTGATAACGGAGAATACGCAGGCGCAACGCAGTCAAGCGGCTACAACCCTATATCAGACGAACAAACCGATTGGTACAAAAGCGAAATTGAAAAAATGAACGCTGGCGAAGGCAAAACGATTCTTTCTTTTGCATATTTCCATGTTCCACTCAAAGAATATAAAATTGCTTGGGATTTATACCGCGACGGCAACAACGCAGTCAAATATGTTTATGGCTGGGCAAACGAAAACGGCGAAAACATCAGTTCCCCTTCCGAACGCGGCAAGTTCTTTGACACCGCTGTCGAACTCGGAAGCACAAAAGCCATGTTTTGCGGTCATAACCACCTAAACGATTTTTCAATAGAATACCAAGGTGTAAGGCTTACTTTCACAAAATCAATCGACTACATCGCATACTTCTTGCAAGGAATTGCAAACAAAACTGAACAACGCGGTTCAACAACTTTAATTATCAAAGGTTTAGACTCGTCCATGACATCAGATTTTGACATATACAACACAAAATTAACTGATATAGAATAATGAAAAAAAGACCGATTTAATTCGGTCTTATTTTATTAAATATAAGTTTATTCTCCAAAGGTAATTGATTTTGCATAATTTTGCATTTCTGGAATTAAATCTTCTTTATTTCTAATAAAGCAAGTCATTTGAACCATCCAAAATGCGCCATCATATTTGAAAACAAATGCTCTATAAAAATAACCATTTGAAGCAACTGTTTTATAGTAATCTGCATAAGTCAATCCGTCTTTCTTTTCAACTCTGCTTAGCAAATCATTAAGGTCGATGATCAAAGCCAAATATTCGCTTTCTGTTGAGTTTTCGTCTATATCTGATATGCTTGACAACTCTTCAATGGTTTCGCGAGTGACCGTCACAATCATGTCGTCACTTTGATACATTTTTAAAAAATTTACATTGTCTGTTTCGGTGAAATCTGTTGTCAAAGTTATTTTCATGTCCATGCACTCAAAAGTCTTTGCGCGTGGTACAAATACAAAATACAATGCAATTATGCAGCCAATAATTATAATAACTGATGGAATTACAATCGCCAATGTCTTTTTTAAATTGCG
>CALBYO010000099.1 GCA_937889705.1 uncultured Bacillota bacterium
ATTAACAATAATTTTATTATTTTTCAATTTCTTCTGTGATAATGCTGTCTAATTCATCTTTCACAAAAGTTTTATCTTTATCTTTTTCAAAAACAACAGATATTGTGTTGATGAAAACATCTTCTGAGATTGCTCTGCCAAGGCCGACAAGTTTTTTAATGTGTAAAATTGTGTTGACCTTATGATTATGAAATTCGCCACATGGCTCGCTTGCATAGTACATGTCTAGGCTGTTTAAAAGACCATATAAATCAAAAATTACAAAATTGATTTTATTTCCATCTCTCAGCAAAGTTTCAGCGTACTTAATAGCATTGTTTATATTTTGAGACACAAGTTGTAATTCTTGACCATAACCTGTCATAAATTTATCAATTTTTTGCCTTGATTGGAAGAAAAACAAATCTTCTGGTGAAAGTTCTGCACCAACGAAAATGTATTTCGTTTTGCTTTCGTCATTATCGACCATATCAACAAGCATTTCGCTTGCAGATTGTGAATTTTTTGAATGGACAAGGATTCTTGAACCTTTGTTAATTTCGTTGTCTAAGACATTGACTTTTTCATTAGTTTTTTGAGCAAGATTTGTATCTATATTATTTCTAGTCGCTAGATGATTTGCAATTTCTTTATCATTGACAAAATTTATTTGAGAAAGCGTTCCGCACTCATCATCGTCTTTAACAGGATTTGCGATACCTTCAATTTTATCGCCTTCTCTAAGCGAAAGTTCATCTATCAAATTGTCTGGCACATAAATAACTTTTGTTGAGTTAAAAGGATATATTTCATGATTTAAAACATAATATTTGCCTTGGTATGTTTTGATGTAGCCTTCAACAAGGTGTTCGTCTTTTCTATTAAAATCTGTGAATTGTGATTGCGAGAATTTCAAAATATTAGAATAACAAAACTCGTTTTGCTTTGTTTGCGCTTTCAAATTTAACAAACCTTTTGGAAAAACTTCTTGGGCAATGCCAAGCACTCTGGATACAGATTTAGGCGGTCTACCCTTGTTTGAATTTGTGCTCGCAGGGTGCATTTCGCCTGATGATATTTTCAAAATATTCTCACAAAGTTCCGCTCTCTTTTTTGTTGTTGGGGACTCCACG
>CALBYO010000100.1 GCA_937889705.1 uncultured Bacillota bacterium
CAACACAAGTGAATGTGCCTCTTAACTTATTCAATACCAACATAGCCAGCGCTTCGTTTTCTATTTCATCAGATATGATAAGTAATTTTTGATTTGCGCCAACGATTTTTTCTAAAAGTGGCAAAATTTCTTGAATATTGCTTATTTTTTTATCTGTTATCAATATCAAAGGATTGTCAAGTTCGGCAACCATCTTTTCCATGTCAGTGCTCATATAAGGAGATAAGTATCCTCTTTCAAATTGCATTCCTTCCACGACGGACAAATCTGTTTCCATTGTTTTGCTTTCTTCTATCGTTATCACGCCGTCACTACCAACCTTTTCCATTGCCATTGATATAAGTTTGCCAATAGATTTATCGCCAGCCGATATACTTGCAACTTGTTCAATTTCTGTTGATGTTTCAACTTTCTTACTGCATTTTTCCAATTCCTTTTTAATTTGTTCAACGCATTTAAAAATACCAGAACGCAAAATAATTGGATTAGCACCAGCAGCAAAATTTTTAAGTCCTTCCTTAACAATCGCCTGTGCCAAAACTGACGCCGTTGTTGTTCCGTCACCAGCAACTTCGTTTGTTTGAACACTCACTTCTTTAATAAGTTGAGCACCTAAATTTTCAAATGGGTCCGCAAGTTCAATCTCTTTTGCAATCGTAACTCCATCATTTGTTATAAGCGGAGTTCCCATTTTCCTTTCTAACACCACATTTCGTCCCTTTGGGCCAAGAGTGATTTTCACTGTGTCCGCCAAAATATTAACACCATTTTCAAGTGCTTTTCTTGCTTCTTCTCCACTTTTTATTATCTTAGACATACTCTACTCCTTCTCCACAATCGCCAAAATATCGCCTTGACGAATAATCAAAAAATCGTCTTTTTCAATCTTATATTCAATGCCTGCAAATTTTGAATACAATACACGGTCACCAACCTTTACTTTCATCTCAACCTTTTTGCCGTCACTTTCCATGCCGTCACCAACAGCAACAACAACTGCCATGTGTGGTTTTTCAACAGCACTTTCTGGAATAAAAATTCCGCTTTGCGTCTGCTCTTTATTTTCCAATGGCCTCAAAACGACTCTGTCAAAAATTGGTCTTATCTTCATATATCCTCCAAAATTATTTTATATTTATTATTTGTAATTTTTAAAAAATAAGATGCGGAAAAGCACGATTTTTCATACTTCTTGCCACCTTGTCATAAATTACATTAAAAATGATAAAGTGCAGACATGAGAATTGTCAAGGCACACTGCCAAAGGAGTTCCTATGGAAATTGAATTAAATAATAAAAAGCCAAAAAGGCACGGAAATAGATTTTTCTTTTTCATTTTAACTATCTTATGCGTTGTGGTTTGCGTGTTCGTTTCACAATTTTTATCTTCTGTCATCACAACTGGCGCTATCGGAATTACCAACAATTCAAACTCAACTTCCTACTCCGAATACAAACTATATGCCCTGTCGCTTGCAAGTTATGCCACGGAAACGCAAGCAAAAGATTATGCAAGCACAGTAACAAGACAAGGCGCAGGCGGATATGTTTGGCAGCAAGATAGTAAATTTTATGTTATTGCATCAATTTACGAAAAAAAGAACGATGCTGAATCAGTTTTAAAAAATCTTACAGAAAATGCAAATGCGGAAATTATTGAAATTAAAATCGACAAAGTTTCGCTCAGCCAAGTTAGTAGCACAAACTTGAAAAAAGAGTATTTATCTATATTGTCAGATTTAAAAGAAACATATTGCAAACTTTACGACATTTCTGTATCGCTAGATACTTCGGTATACTCCGAAACAAAATCTAGAATTGAAATTGACAATGTTAAAACGAACTTGCAAAGTCAACTTGACAAAATCTCAAATGGTTCATCATCTGCTGACGGCATATATTATGTGATTATCAAAAGTTCAGTCCAAAAAATCATAGACAAAATTGGCGAAGTCGTTGAATACACTTCCACAGACAATTTCCCATTTAGTGCAAAAATCAAAAATACTTATATTTCAATTGTAGAAGACATTTCCAACTTGATCGACCAATTAAATGATGAAAAATAACTTATAAAATGCATTAAATAATAAATAAAATTAACATGTATTATTTATGTAATTTAGGACACACTATATATGCTGAAAGATATTTTCAGTAAATATAGGAGGTGTAGAATGTTTGGCAAGACTAAACAAAGTGGAAGCACAACTCACAAGAAAGCGGGAACTACAAATTGTAGCCGTTCTAATGTAGAGGCTGCTAAGTCTGCAAAGACATCAAAATCTGCAACAAGAAAAACAACACGTAATTGTTCTTCTTCAAGAGCAGAAGCAGCAAAAACTCATGCAACCACAACAAGAAATTGCGGTTCAAGAAGTTCTAGCGGTTCTAGGTCTAACAAAAAGACAACAAACTGCTCTAACTAACAGCAATTAACCTCAAAAAAAGGATTAGCATCAGTTAATCCTTTTTTATTTAACAAAATTAACAAAATAAAAAATTTTTACATATTATGTTAAAAACACTTGACAGTTGAATGGTTATTCAACTATAATAAAGCGTAAAATATAAAAAAGGACATAAATATGGGTAAAAAAGAATTATTGTGTGATTGTGATGTAATCCACGAAGAATTAGTAAATAATGCAAAATCTAAACTTTTAGATGAAGACAAGTTGCTACAAATTTCAGACTTTTATAAAGCATTGTCAGACAGCACCAGAATAAAAATTATAAATTTGCTTGAAAAAAGCGAACTCTGTGTTTGCGACATTTCTGTAATATTGAATATGACAAAATCAGCAGTGTCACATCAACTTAAAAATCTTAGGGAGATGAATTTAATAAAATGCAAAAGAAAAGGCAAAGAGATTTGGTATACGCTTGCAGATGACCATGTTAAACAAGTGTTTGACATAAGTTTAGAACACATTTTAGAGGCAGAAGATGAAAAATAAATATAAAATTGAAGGGTTAGACTGCCCTAATTGTGCGAAAACATTAGAAAATAAAATTAACGAACTTGATTGCATTAAAGCAGCAAAAATCAACTTCGTGAAATCAACATTGGAAATCGAAAGCGATAACAACGAAACCGCTATTAAAGAAGTTATAAATCTTGCAAAAAAAATTGAACCAGATGCAAAAATCATTGTAAATAACGATAAATATAAAATATTTAACAAGCAATTTATAATAGATATTTGTTTGCTTGCAGTCGGTATCGCGCTCGGCTTTGTGTGCATTTTTGTTAAGATGCCAAATTACATTTATTGGCCATTATTTGTTGTAAGCGCGCTTCTCATGGGCTACAAAACTTATTATAAAGCAGTCCAACTGCTTTTCAAAAAGACGATAAACGAAAATATGCTTGTAACAATTTCTGTTGTTGGCGCAGCAGTCGTTGGCGAAACAATGGACGCATTAATGGTTATCGCACTCTACTCAATAGGTAAGATTTTAGAAAGTTTGGCACTTAATAAATCAAGAAAATCAATCGAAAAATTAACAAATTTGAAGCCAGAACAAGTAACAAGGCTCGTAAACAGCGAAGAAGAAGTTGTGAGTCCAAGCGACATTGAAGTTGGCGACATTATTATAGTTAAGCCTGGCGAAAGAGTTGCAATCGACGGCATTGTTATTGACGGCGAAGCAAATCTTGACGTTCAAAGTTTAACAGGCGAAAGTTTGCCAAAGCACACAAAAACAAGTGACGAAATTCTATCAGGCTCAATCGTTTTGGACAGCGTGTTAAAAATTCAAGCAATAAGCAAATATGAAAATAGCACGGTTTATAAAATTCTTGATATGATAGAAAATGCCAGCGAAAAGAAATCAAAAACCGAAACTGTCATTTCAAAAATGACCAAATGGTATACGCTTGGCGTGATATTGCTTTCAATTCTTGTTTGGGGAATTGTTTGGGCGGTTACAAAAGACATTAACACCGCAGTATATCGCGGGCTCATATTCTTGGTTGTTTCTTGCCCTTGTGCCTTTGCTATTTCTGTTCCGCTTAGTTATTTCTCTGGTATCGGAAATGCTTCCAAAAAAGGAATTTTAATCAAAGGCTCAAACTATCTTGACGGCGCGGCCGATTTAAAAACAATAGCGTTTGATAAAACTGGAACACTTACAACCGGTGAATTTAAAATAACTCAAATTACCTCTTTATCAGAAGAAAAAAGTGAAGACGAAATTTTGCATCTATGTGCTTTGGGCGAAAAAAATTCGCTTCACCCACTCGCACTAGCAATCGTTAAAAATTGCAACACTGAACTTGAAGATGTTGAAAATGTTAAAGAAGTGCCTGGCGAAGGAGTTTACTTTGAATATGCAAATAAAAATTATTTTGTTGGCAGAAAAACTCAAAACCTAACCGACACAACAGTGGAACTTTTTGAAAACAATAAAAAAATTGGCGAAATTAAATTTGAAGATACAATTAAAGATAGTTCTATAACCGCTTGCGAAAGCCTAAATAAAATGGGAATTCAAACCGTTATGCTTTCCGGAGACAACGAAAAAATTGTTAATCATGTCGCTGACAAAATTGGCATTAATCAAGCATACTCAAATTTGTTGCCACAAGACAAATTTAACTGGATTGAAAATGCAAAATCCAACAAAAATAATAAAATCGGCTATGTTGGTGATGGTCTAAACGACGCTCCATCACTTACACTTGCCGATGTCGGATTTAGCATGGGATTAAAAGGAAATGCCGCAAGTATCGAAGCATCAGATATTGTTCTCGCTAACGACAATCCTGAAAAAATAGTTGAAGCAATTAAAATTTCTCGCTACACCAAAAAAATAGTTTGGGAAAACATTGCCCTTGCCGCAGGCGTAAAATTAATTTTCCTTTCTCTTGGTGCATTTGGTATAACTGGAATGCTAAGTGCAGTTATCGCCGATGTTGGCGTAACACTTCTTGCAATTCTAAATTCTCTCCGCGCGCTAAAATATAAAGCAAAATAGCATAAAAAAAGAGCAAAAATGCTCTTTTTTTAAATTTCTTCAATAGATTTTAACAATACATTAACCATATCATTTACAAATGGATAATTTTCCATAATGCTATCAAATGGTTTTTTAACATCAAGTTTAGCAACTGATGTTCCAAAGCAAATCATGTGTCTTGCAAGTTTAGCAAAGATCTGAATTGAATAACTTGTTCCAACATTTGTTGAAATTTCCATAATATTTACATAGCAACTTTTTCCATACATTTTTGCAGGTTTATGGAATAAAGGTTTCATTGACGAAGTTGATGTAACTGCATAATCTGCTGCATTTTCTTTAATGTATTCATTTACATTTTCAACAGCGTGATTATTTGCTTCCAATTTTTCAAGTTCTGCGTTTAATTCTGAAATGAATTGTGAAGAACTTTCGCCATAATCAAACATACTTACGACATCAAAGCCGCCATCTTTTCTTTCAACTGCGAATCCATACAAGCATGGAACTGCTTCTGTTGACAAAATTGAAAAATCTCTATACCTTTCTGGTTTAATAATTCTCCAACCTTCTGGTTTTGTAAATTGAAATCTATTCTCTGCCATACCCTCTCCTTTTTCTGAATATATTATTTCACATATCACTTTAATTGTCAATCAAAATTAATAAATTTATCAATTTGCCAAAATAACAACAAATCTTAAAAAATTAATTGACAATTACCTTCTCTTATGTTAAACTCACAATGCTTTGATAATAAAGCAAAAATAACATTTTCATGCAGAAGTACCCAAGTGGTCGAAGGTCTTGCTCCGCAAGCCACTCGCAAATTATAAATTTGCTCCCGCTTTGGCTACAAATAGTCCACTGGACTATTTGCTTAACGCGTCGCGCCCCTGCTATCTTAGCAGGCTCGCCCCTAATTAACATTAGTTAAGCAAACAATCAAATATTTTTATGCAGAAGTACCCAAGTGGTCGAAGGGGCTCCCCTGCTAAGGGAGTAGGTCTGTAAAAGGGCGCGAGGGTTCAAATCCCTCCTTCTGCGCCAAGAAAAAAAAGAGAGTGCGTTAGCAGTCTCTCTTTTTTTTCTGTGTATGTTTTTTATAATTAAAAACCTTTCATATATATATTTATTTTATAATAATTATAAAAATTTAATCTTTGACATTAAAATATAATAAGTTTATATTAATAATAAGGAGATTAACTATGTGTAAAAATAAAGAAGAATTAACAAAAGTTTATGAAATAAATATGTATAGACATTTCACTGACGAACAAAAAGCAATTTTAAAAAATTATAAATTTCCAAAATATGAGTATTATGCTCACCCAGAAAACTGCGAATATTTAGTTGTTGAACCAAAAGGCAAAAAATGCGAATATTGCGGAGAACTCAAACAAGTACTTTTTGATTGCTCTGGAACTTATGGTTCACATCGCAACGATAATCTATATGTTTGCCCAGAATGTTTAAGTAGTGGCCTAGCAGGCGATAAATTAGACATTATAAGTGGCTCAGTTTATGATTTTTCATATCAAACTTATATCAAATATGACAAAATCACTGACCCAGAGAAGATACGCCAAGTCGAAAAGTGCACCCCACCAATTCTTACTGCCAATGATATGGAATTTAGAACACACTGTAACGATTTTGCCGAATATATAGGCGAAGTATATTATCAAGACATAAAAAATCTTGGCAAACAAGGCATCAAAGATATAAAAGAAGATTTAAAACTAAACAAAAAAGAATTTATGTTAAAGTTTAGAGAATTGAAAGAATGTAACCCAGATAATGAAGATATGTGCCTATTCGTACATTTATTTAGATGCAAACATTGCGGAAAATATTTGGTACAAGTAGATCTTGATTAATCTACAACATTCTCCAAAATGCTTTATTTTCGCATCTTGACAATTTGATAAAAACAAATTACAATTTAAACATGAAAAATAAAGAAAATTTTTACATATTTTTAGATATAGACGGCGTACTTTGGGACTGGAATTGGCGCAAAAATGAATTTAAAAATGGAAATTCAAAACAAATGCTCGCTAATAAGTTTAATCCCGAAAGTATCGCCGCTATTAATTTTTTAATAGAAAATTTAAGCAAAAATTATAACTGCTTGCTTGTTATATCTTCCACTTGGCGCTATAACATGGAGCAAACAAAAAATGCATTGATTGAAAACGGTCTTAAATATGATAATAAAATTTATTCAACTCCAATTTTGCCAAATCCGTATAATCGCAGCGAAGAAATTTTACAATTTCTAAATAATAAAGAAACTAAAAATTTATTAATTATAGATGATGAAAACTTTGACTTTTTTGACAATTTTCCAAGCGAAAATATTATCAAAACAAATATCACAAATCATTCATTAAATAAAATTGATATTATTAATTGGTCGAAGAACTTTAATGGAGTTTTAAATCGTCAGTATTTGAAATTTAATTATAATTTTAGCGACAAAAGTTTTTAATCTACCAACACTTTAAATTCAACTTTGATAGAACCGTTAGTCTCCAAATCGTCTAGCGCGAAACCATCAGCAGGGTTATACCCTGTTTTTTCTATATCGTCAATTTTTACACTATTCTCAACAAATGTCGTTCCTGTTGGAATTTCATCGGTAAATAGCAAATCCGTGTTTGTCATTTCGCCATCATTTGTTATTACTATCGTATATGTGATTTCGCCTCCCGACTTCACTGCGCTTGGAGTTGCCGTCTTTAAGAGCGATACTTTGTTTTGTAAAACAGTTATTTTAAGTTCGCTGGAATTAATCTCAAATTTTTGACCGTCAAGATCAACATCTAATTTTGTTGCATTTGAGATTTCGGTAACATCTGTGTATTTATCTGCAACAATTTCATAAGAAATCGTGAAATCAGCACCAGCACCTAATGTCACAGGAGCAACAAATCCCGCAATCGGATCTAAATCTTCATGCAAAACACTTCCTATTTTTAATGTCGATGGCACAAAACTTGCGCCTTCACTCAGCGTATCTTTTATATTAAAATCAGATAAATCAACGCCCGTATTATTTGTTATCGTTGTTTCAATCGTCACTTTCCCGAGCGGCAAAATCCAAGTTGGAGTGGAAATTTTCGCGATTGTTATATCGGTGTCAATTAAAGTCGTCGTTGATATATTGCTTTGATTTGTTACTTCCACTTTTTCGCCAGTTGTAGCCGTGATATTTGATGTTAAAACTGCCGTATTCAAAACTGCCATAAAATTCTCCTATATCACTCTATTCTGGGAAAAAGCAAATAGTTAAAAAAAACTGGCATTTAGCCAGTTTTTTATTCGTCATCGCCCGTTACAAAAGGTCCAACACGATTTCTTGTATGCTTGTGTTTTTTTCTTGCAATCGACTGCAATTTCTTCTTTTTGATAATTTTAATAACAATTATAAGCACAATTAACAACAATATGCCGCCAAGTGCGATCATAATCCACATGAACAAATTCACTTTCCAAACATGGATTTCGCAATCTTCTGTGATGTTGTCAAGCGAGCGGTCAAATCTGATAAGTTCGCCAAAACCTTTTGTAATGACATTGTCCGCATTGACGCTTTCACCATGTTTAACAATCCTTTCCACTCTGCTTCCATCTGGCAAAACAAATGTCACAGTGTAGATGTTTTGTGTGTATTTTGCTACAAAAGTGCGATTTGATGTCACAGCATCTTCTGTCGTAGCACCATTTAAGTACCAACTTGGCGCAACTTGATTGTACCCCACCTTTTCAGGAATTTCTGGCACGCTTTCAAGCGTCTTGCCGTGTTCAACTGTATACGAATTGGTTATCTCGCCGTCAACTTCAAACTTTACAAGATAAACATTGATGTCAATATCGCCGTAAATCGCTGTATTTTCAACAATCGGAGCGTTTTGATAATTCCACACAATTTGATTTTGCGTAAATGCTGCATTTGCTGGCAAACTTGGGAAGAATTGAATAATTGTGTTGTAATCAACAGTCATTTCGTAAACTTTTTTACATTCCAAAAGTTCTTTGCCTGTTTCCGCGCTTAAATTGTGATAGAAATTCACATAAAACTCAACTGTGTAACGATTAATCTTGTAAATTTCATACAAATTGAAACTCGATTTTATAATTCTTGACGCGTCAAAAGCATTTTCTCCGCTTTCATCATACGCCCAATAAGGTGCAACTTGATCGTAACCCGTTTTGGTTGCAATAGTTGGAACTGTTCCAGTGAACGATGTGTTGTATTCAACTTCAACTTCCTGAGTTGATCCATCTTCACGAATAAATGTTATTTTCAAAATGTCAGGAATATAAATCGCATAAAGCGTTATCGCTTCATCAACCTGCTCGTTGTTATATGCCGTGTCGCCGTTTTGGTCGTATGCCCAATATGGAGCGTGCGCAGTATAGCCAGTTTTTGTTGGAATACTTGGCAAACTTGAAATTTTTGATCCCGAAACAATGGTCGTTTGCTCGTCTGTCAAACCTGGAAGTTCTTTCCAAGCATTTGCATTGTCATCAAAAACTTTGTATGTAATTTTGATTTTTTGTCCCCAAATTGCATAAATTTTCATGCTTTTTGTAACATTTGTAAAATCATTTGTGCTCCAACCACCAAAAACATATCCTTCACGCTCACCAACTTCTGCCTCGGTTGGTGCAACAGCATTTCCACCATAAGGCACTTTTTGTGGCGCGCCAATAAGTTCAGAATATGTGTCTGTTGCCGCGTCATAATACTTGTAAAACTCAATAGTATATTCAATACTTACAAACAAATATGGCTCAGTCATACTTTCGTAGTTTGATGGCAAAACAAGCGAATAATCTGGATTGCTTAATGTGAAAACATTTTTTGTAATCGCCGCTTGACTTGCAAATGCTACCAAAGGCTTGCCAACAAGCTCGGCATCGGTCGCACCAATTATACCAATCAAAATTGGACTTGTTGTCTTTAACTTTTCTTTAACAATGATTTTCTTTTCGTTTTCTAAATTAATGTTTGAACCGCTGGCAACGGCAAAATTTTCGCCAACAACAAAATCTTGATTTGAATAAATCGCATAAGTGTTTTCGCTTGTAATTTTAGCGCCAAACAAGCAGGAACTTGCTTGCGATGTTACAAAATAAACATCTTGCGCTCTGCCACTAGCCCCAACATTATTTCCAATCGTACCATTAGCAATTTGAACAACGCCGCCATTAACATAAATGCCACCCGCCTCATACAACGCCGTGTTACCTGTCATTGTCATATCTGTAACATTCAATCTGCCGCTTTGAACGAAAATTGCGCCGCCATAATCAGTAGTATTACTGTTAAATTTTGCAGAAACAATGTTTAATGTGCCGCCACTAATATCAATCGCCCCGCCATAACTTCTAACCCTACTATCTTTTACGCTTTCCGAATGGCTGTTTAAAAACTCGGTGTTTTCTATTGTTGTTGTTCCCGATTTAATCGCCAAAACGCCACCAGCAATAAAACCAATTTCGTTTGAGGATGATATTCTTTTCCCGCTTGTATCGTTGCCGTAACCTTTCAAACCATTATTATCAAATGTGCAGCTTGTGATGTTTGTTGTTCCTTGTGATAAAATTACACCACCAGCACCACCACCAAAGTTACTTGTAAAATCACAATTAATTATATTTGCAACACTTTGGTTATAAATAGCAGCAGCCCAACCATCAGCAGTGTTATCAACGAATTTTACATTCCTTATTGTAGCGTTTGATGATGAAGATACATAAATAGCTGCACCAACATTCGCAGTGTTATTTTGCAATGTAATGTCGCCATCTATTACAAATGTTGAAGATGTAATTTTGAATATAACTGCATTATCTTTCGTATCTAAAATTTGATTTCTATTTCCGTCAATAACCAATTTTGCATTATTAGTTGTTTTAAATGTTACATTTGTCAATGCCTTGATATTAAACATTATAAACGGATCTGTGTTGGCTCTTGTAATGTTAGTATCACCAACTATATTAAAAACCAATTTTTTTTGACCAAGTGTGGCATCGCCTTCAATCGTGATTGAACTTGAAACTGAAAAATCGCCCGACAGTTTAATTTCGGTTTCAGCATCATAAGGTGCAGCGTCAATCGCATCTTGAATTGAAGTGTAAGTTGTGCCATTCATTTCAATTAATGCTGCATCAGCATAAACACTTTCAGCATTAAAGTTGAAAGCAAAAACAAGGCTTAATAAAAATAAAAATGATAAAATTGTTAATGTTGTTTTTCTTAATAGTTTCATTTCAAATCTTCCTAAAAAATATATAACATATTTTGTGAAATAAAACAAAAAAAACAACATTAAATGTTGTTTTTTCTGTAATTAAACTAAAATTTTTAATTAAGCAGTAAGTGCCCAGCCTGCTGGAGCTGTGTTATTAGCTGCTTGGATAACTTCTACAAGAACTGTAACAATTACTTGTCCAATTTCTTTTACTTCGCCATCAACTGTTACTGTTGGGCCACCTTTTCAACAAGTTTTGTTGGATCAGTTTGTGTTGAATTTCCAGCT
>CALBYO010000101.1 GCA_937889705.1 uncultured Bacillota bacterium
CTGAAATTTCTTGTCCTGGTTGAGCATTGGTTTCTTCGAACAACTTAAATGATGTAGTTGTTTCGCGTTGCCATATATTCTCATCCCCCTTATTAAATCCTTTATAGTCAATGACTATTCCCTTATCCATGTTAAGGGTGCCAGTTGCCTGTCTGCGTGCTTGATACAACGCTGATGTTACGCCTACTGCAAGTGCAAAGCATAACAAAAGTGCAATCGCGATGATTGCTACTCTTAGGCTTCTAGTTTTCGTTTTGCTATTCATACATTTCTCCTTTTGTATTTTCATTCATGGGAATTATAACACACCATTTGTGAAAACTACAAACTTTTTTAATAATTTTTTTACGAATTTACTTAGTAACAAGTAAAATGAAATTAGAAAACAAAATTATTATTCTCAAAGGTTAAGTTTTTATGAGCGAATTTAAGAAAATCTTACTTGATTTAATGAAACTTAATAATATTTCCACTTTTGTTGAATTAAGCGCTTGCACAGGAATTCCTATTAGCACGATGTCGCATTGGTTTAATGAAGATAAAATTCCAAGCGTTTCAAACTTAATTACTTTGTCCAAATTCTTTCAAGTTTCCATTGATAAATTGTTGGGAGTGGAAGAAATTAAAAGCGAGCAAGCGATAACAGAAGATAAGAAAATAGAAAGCGAGTTGTTTTACAAATTTAGAAAATTATCACAAAATGAAAAAAGACTAATAATCGCCTATTTAGACGGATTATTAGCCTAATTTAATTTGTTTTTTATTAATCTATTATTTATATGTTTATATGAACAATTATGCAGTTTCTTCTGTGTATTTACTTGAAAATTGACTGTTATACAAATCTGCGTAGAAGCCGTTTGCTGCTAAAAGTTGTTTATGTTTACCCTTTTCAATAATGTTGCCGTCTTTCATAACCAAAATTAAGTCGGCATTTTTTATTGTAGAAAGTCTATGAGCGATAACAAAACTTGTTCTATTTTTTGTTAATTTATCCATTGCTTTTTGTATTAATTCTTCCGTTCTGGTATCAACTGAACTTGTTGCTTCATCAAGAATTAACATTGGAGCATTTTGTATCATTGCCCTTGCGATTGTCATAAGTTGTTTTTGTCCCGCAGAAATTGCTGTGTTATCATCAAGAACCATATCATAGCCCTTTGGAAGCGTTCTAATAAAGTGGTCTACGCCGCACGCTTCGCAAGCCTTTACAATTTCTTCATCAGAAACATTTTCCTTGTTGAAAACCAAGTTCTCTTTGATTGTACCTTCAAACAGCCATGTATCTTGCAAAACCATTCCAAAAAGGTCATGTATATTTTCACGCGTCAAATCGCTGGAAGGAATACCATCAATAGTTATTTGCCCATCGTTTAACTCGTAAAATCTCATAAGCAAGTTAACAAGCGTTGTTTTACCTGCCCCTGTTGGGCCAACAATTGCTATTTTTTGTCCTGCTTTCACTTTTGCGCTGAAATCTGGAATGATAATTTTATTCTCATCGTATCCAAATTTAACATTTTTAAATTCAATATTCCCTTTAACTTGGCTTGGCTCTAAAACAAGAGTTTTTGAACTTTCATCAGACAATTCTTGTTCTTCTAAGAAAGAGAACACTCTTTCACTTGCCGCCGCCCCAGATTGAATATTTGTGAATGCTTGGGCAATTTGTGATAATGGTTGTGTGAACAAACGGATATAAATCATAAATGACACGATTGAGCCAATTCCGATTGTTCCGTTCATAACAAGAAGCGCACCAGAAATACAAACTGCAACATAGCCGAAATTTCCGATAAATCCCATTAATGGTCCCATAAGTCCAGAGAAAAATTGAGATTTCCATGCATTTACATACAATTTTTTATTAATTTTTCCGAAACTTTTAATAGTTTCATCATTTGCGTTTGAAACTTTAACTATGTCGTGTCCGGAATAAATTTCTTCAATATGACCGTTCAATTCTGCTAATGAATTTTGTTGTGCATTAAAATATTTTTGCGATTTTGCCATAATAACTGCCATAATCACAAAACCAACAAGCGTTGCTGCGATAGCGATAAATGCCATTATCCAGTTTGTGATAAACATCATAACAAGCGAGCCAATTAAAAGTGCCGAGGAACTTATGATTGTAACAACGCTGTTGCTTATTGTGTAACCCAATGTATCAACATCGTTAACGATTGTACTTAAAACTTCTCCGTAAGTTGTTTTATCATAATATTTGAAAGGAATATTATTCATCTTCTTAGAAATATCTTGTCTTAATTCTTTACTCAATTTGTTTGAAACGATAACAGTGATGTAGTTTTGTAAATAGTTGAATAAGAAACCAGCCGAATAAAATGAAACCAAAATCAAGCCGATTTTCAATACAAAGTCAAAATCAATTCCAATCATCATGTTGTTGGTTATATGATTTGTTAAATCTGACAAATAGTTAGGTCCTAAAATTATAAGCACTGTTCCAGCGACTGCTAAGAAGATTGCGCAGAAAATTAAAGGAAAATATTTTTTGCTATATTTCATTAATTTGACAAGAGAGCCTTTAAAGTCTTTTGCTTTTTCAGTCTTATGTTTTGGCATATTATAACTCCTCCTTGCTTAATTGTGACAAGGCAATTTCTTTATAAACTGGGCAATTTTTTAACAATTCTTCATGTTTACCAATTCCCACCATATTGCCGTTGTCCAAAACGATAATTTTATCTGCATTTTTGATTGTTCCAATTCTTTGAGCAACAATCAAGCAAGTTGTGCCTTTGAGTTCTTTGTTGATCGTTCTTCTCAATGCTTTATCTGTTTTATAGTCAAGTGCTGAGAATGAGTCATCAAAAATGAGTATTTCTGATTTTCTCGCAAATGCACGCGCTATTGACAAACGCTGTTTTTGACCGCCAGAAACGTTCTTTCCACCTTGCGAGATGTGAGAATCGTAGCCGTCTGGCATTTTTTCGACAAAGTCTTTGGCTTGTGCTTGCTTAATTGCAAGTTGAATTTCTTCTTGACTTGGTTTGCCTTGTTTACTTTCACCAAAGCCAACATTTTCATTTATTGTACCTGTGAACAAAACCGATCTTTGAGCAACATAGCCAACTATGTTATATAAATCATCAAGTTTGTAATCTTTTACATCAACTCCGTCAACTAAAACTTCACCTTCGGTGGCATCATAAAATCTTGGGACAAGGTCAATAAGCGTGCTCTTACCGCTACCAGTTGAACCAATAAAGGCTATTGTTTCACCTTTATTTGCTTTAAATGAAATGTTCTTCAAAACATATTCATCAGCGTTTGGATATTTGAAACAAACATTTTTAAATTCAACTGTTCCTTTTTCAGTTGGCTCAGCGCCTTCGCCGTCTTCAATGCTCGATTTTGTTTCTAACACTTCATTGATACGCTTTGCTGATACGGACGCTCTTGGAAGCATGATAAATATCATGACAAGCATAATAAATGACATTATAACTTGAACTGCATACGACATAAATACAACCATGTCACTAAACAATGCAATTTTGTCCATGCCAGACGCCGCTTCAATGATATATGCTCCAACCCAATAAATCGCAAGTGAAATGCAGTTCATAACAAAATACATCATTGGGCTAAAAAGTGACATTCTTTTATCAAGATAAAGGTATGTATTTGTTAAATCTGTGTTCTTTTCTTCAAACTTATTTTCTTCAAATTGTTCGGCATTAAATGCTTTAACAACTCTAAGACCTGTTAAGTTTTCTCTTGCAACCCTGTTAATATCATCAGTTTGTTTTTGCATTTTCTTAAATCTTGGAAGGCAAGCAATCAAAATTGCAACAATAGTTGCAAGCAAAACAACAACTGCAACTGCTGTTACAACGCTCCATTGCCAACTTTTGCCAACAATTTTTACTATTGCCCAAACCGCCATGATTGGTGCTTTAACAAGCATTTGAAGTCCCATTGCAATAAAATTTTGAACTTGAGTAACATCATTTGTTGTTCTGGTTATCAAACTTGCTGTTGAAAAATGCTTCATTTCGCTTTTTGAAAACTTTTGAATTTTTGAATAAACTTTTCCTCTGATTATAAGTCCAAGTTTTGCAGCAATTCTTGCAGCAAAAAATCCAACGACAACGCTCATCAATGCACTGCCAACCGCGCAGGCAATCATAAAACCGCCGTTTTTCCAAATTTCGCTCATATTGTCGCTGCCAGTTGTTAAAAGCGAGGTAATTTGCGACATATATTCTGGAAGTTTCAAATCTAGCCATACTTGTGCCACGATAAAAACAACGCTGACCGCAGCCATAAGCCATTCTTTCCAAGTTAAATTTTTTAACATTTTAAACATATTTTTTCTCCTAGTCCCTACTTGCTATTTCTTTGATTTTCTTTTGAAGTTCTGATAGTAATTTTCCACATTGCTCAATTTCTTCTTCGCTGAAACAACTAAAAATCTCATTTTCGACTTTTTTCTTTTTTGCGTTGATTTTACGCTCTATTTCATACGCCTTTTCAGTTGGTAAAATGATATTCACTCTGCTGTCTTTTTCAGATGGTTTTCTAACAATAAAACCACTTTTCTCCAAATTAGATATTATGCTGGAAACGGAAGATTTGCGAACATTGCCAAAATTTTCAATATCTTTTTGGGTTATTTCTCCCTTTTTGCTTTGTTTTAATACATAGCCCAAAATGAAAAATTGCTTTCCAGTTAGCCCGTATTTCAAAGCAACAGAGCCAAAAATTCTATTTAAACTATTTTCAATCTTCCTTAAATTTTCAACTATCAACATTTTAAACTCCAAAATAGTTAGAATTCGAACCAATTATATACAAAATTTTGCCAATGTCAAGTGTTTTTTTGTAGAAATTTTAAAAATTTTTTAACTATTTATTTCATAAAATCATAATAAAAATTTATAAATGACAAATAATAGATTTTGTGAAAAAGGTTTTTAAGTTGACCAGTATAATAGTTGCGTGTTTGCTAGCGCTTATGCTAATAGCGTTTGCTATTATTTTTGTCATTTTTTCAACGCAAGCAAAGAAAGAAGTTTTTGACAGCACAAAACTTGCAACTTCATCTTTCCAAATTGAAGTTTATGACGAAGACGGCAATTTAATTACAGATAAAAACCAATTTAATAACCAACATATCAGCATAAAAGACCTTAACCCAAACACAATCGCCGCGTTTATATCCATAGAAGACAAAAATTTTTATAATCATTCTGGCGTAAATTATAAAAGAATGTTAAAAGCACTTGTTAAAAATTTAACCAGCGGCAAAGTTAAAGAAGGTGCATCAACAATTTCTCAACAATTAATTAAAAACACACACTTGTCAAGCGAACGAACCTATGAAAGGAAAATAAAAGAAATCTTTTTAGCAAAAGAAATGGAAAGGCAGGTGTCCAAAGACGATATTTTGGAAAGTTATCTTAATGTAATTTATTACGGAAACAATATTTATGGTATTGAAAATGCTGCAAGATTTTATTTTTCCAAACCAGCAAGCGAGTTAAATTTGGAGCAAAGCGCGACACTTGCAGGCATGATAAAATCGCCAGGCAACTACTGCCCCATCACCAATGCTGAAAAGTGCAAAAACAGGCGCAACTTGGTGCTTAGTGAAATGCTAAAAGACGGCAAAATCAGCCAAAACGAATATGAAAAAGCAAAAAATACGGACTTAGAACTTAACATTGATGAAAATTTCAACAATGGTCAAAACTCATATAGCCAAGCAGCAATAGATGAAGCACGCAAAATTTTAAATATTCCAACAAAACAAATTGCCCTTGGTAAATACAAGATTTATACATACCAAAATCCAAACAAACAAGCCGCACTTGAAAAAGCGTTGGAAAATCAGTTCTCCGAAGTTGGCAAACACGACATCGCAGGAATTTCAATTAACAATTCAACTTTTGGCGTTGAAGCATATTTTGGCAAAAGTGCATTTTCAATTTTAAATTCAAAACGCCAACCAGGGTCAATTATAAAACCAATTTTGGTGTATGGCCCTGCAATGAATGAAAACAAAATTTCCCCTTCGACAATGATTTTAGACGATAAAATTGACATCAATGGCTACAAACCAGAAAATGTCACAAAAACATACTCTGGCTATGTTTCTGTCCGCGAAGCCGTTGCAAAATCAATGAACATTCCAGCAGTCAAAACTTTGTCATATATCGGCATAGACAAAGCAAAACGCTATGCTGAAAGATTTGGCATTGAGTTTGATGAAAACGACAACGGCTATGCTCTTGCTCTTGGTGGCATGACCTATGGAACAAACCTTTTGACACTGACAAACGCCTATGCTAGTTTTGCTAATAACGGCAAATTTAAAACTGCCTGTTTTATAAAAGAAATAAAAGATAAGAACAATAAAACCATTTATACCAGTCAACAACCTTACGACCAAATCCTGCGTGAAGACGCAAACTATTTAACTCTTGAAACATTGTTTGAAAGCGCAAAAACTGGAACTGCAAAAAGATTATCCGACTTGCCTTACCAAATTGCTTCCAAAACTGGAACTGTTGGTAAAGGTGCATCAAATGGAGACGCCTACAACTTGGCAGTCACCACCGAAGACAGTGTTGGAGTTTGGGTTGGCAACTTAAAAGGCGAAGAAATTGGTTCAATAACTGGCGGAATCTTACCAACCTATGTTGTGAAAGATTATTTCAAAGACATCTATAAAAAACACACGCCAAAAGATTTTGAAATTCCTTCTTCAATCGCGGAAGTTGAGATTGATAGTTTGGAACTGGAAAACAATCACATCGTTGTAAAAGCAAACGATTACATTCCAGAAAGATATAAAACAACGGCTCATTTTTCAAAGTTTAATTTGCCAAGCGAAATGTCGAATAACTTTTTAGAAATACAATCTCCAACACTAACTGGCAAAGTTGAGAACGGAAATGTTGTGCTTGAATTTGACGCGGAAAATTATTTAAAATATGATTTATATAAAATCGAAAATAATAAAGAAAAATTAATTAAATCATTTGATGGAATTTGCGGAAAATTAAATTACACAGCCCCATTTGGGAAAAATAAAAGCGAAAAATATTATTTAAAAACAAAAATAAAAAATTATGCAACAGGTCAAGAAATTGAAAGCGAACCATCAAAAATAATTGAATTAATAAAAACATCTAAAAACGCCGTGACTACTGATAATTCTAATAAATGGTATATTTAAAAAAATCATTAATTATTAATTTAATTAATGATTTTATTTTAATTTTTTACATAATTAATTATTTATTTTATTTTTTAATTTAAAATATTTATTTATTTTTTTGAATTATTTAATTTATTAATTTTTTATTTTATTTTTATAATTTTTTATATTTTTTTCAAATTATAAAGCGATAGTAGGTTTTGCGGTTAATGATAAATCTGACAAACCTTCACCCGCTCTAATCATAAAATAACCAGCTGAGCCAATCATCGCGCCATTATCTGTGCAATATTTTAAACTTGGAAAGAAAACATCAATTTGATTTTTCTTGCACTCTGCTGCAAGCGTTTCTCTTAAAAAACTATTTGCAGATACACCGCCAGCAACAACAAGTTTTTTCATACCTTTTTCTTTGCAAGCTTTGATTGCTTTTGTAGTCAATTCTTTTACAACCGCAGTTTGAAAACTAGCACAAATATCATCTATTGGCAACTTTTCATTTGGATTTTTTTGTTTCAAATTATGAACATAATTTATGACCGCAGTCTTAATTCCACTGAAACTAAAATTCAAACTATCTGTCATAATGTCGTGCGTAAATTTGATGTTGCTTTCTCCATTTTTTGCATGTTTGTCAACTTCTGGCCCGCCAGGATAACAAAGCCCCAAAACACGAGCAACTTTGTCAAACGCTTCTCCCGCGGCATCATCAACAGTTGTTCCAATTAGTTCGTGATGCGTGTAGTCAACTATATTTAAAAGCGCAGTATGTCCGCCACTGACCATTAAACAAATAAATGGTGGTTCAAGAGTTTTTTCAGTTATATAATTTGCTGCAATGTGCCCTTTTATATGGCTTACAGCAATTAAAGGAAGTTGAAGACTGAACGCCAAGGTCTTTGCAAAATTAACTCCAACCATAAGCGCACCAACAAGACCTGCGCCATAAGTGACAGCGATTGCATCAATATCTTTTTCCGAAATGTTAGCGTCAGCAAGTGCCTGTTTATAAACATTTGAAACTGCTAAAATATGATTTCTTGAAGCAATTTCTGGAACAACGCCGCCGTAAAGTCTATGAATTTCAATTTGGCTCGCAACGACATTTGAAAGCACTTCCCTGCCGTTTTTAACAACTGCGATTGATGTTTCATCGCAAGAACTTTCAACCGATAATACAATTATATCTTTCTTGTCTTTTAACTTTTCAAATTTTTGTTTCGCTATATCAAAATACATATTATTCCCCCATTTCTGCACTTTGTTGTTCAATAATTAAGTTTAAGTTTTGCGATTTTTTAATTAAATCTATATCTACATTTTTATTTGAAACATAATAAGCTTTAATGGACGAAATATTAATATGTGACACCACAATTAACGAATCGTAAAAACTTTTTGGCTTGCAAATTTCTGATAATTGTTTTTCTTCATATTGATTAAATTTAACAGCTGCATTGATAAATTCTTCGTCACTTGCCCCACGGATTTTTTGAAATAATGTTTTGTCCATGTCAATTTTTTCCTTCACATAATTGTAAAACTCATCAGCGTTTATTTTTAAATAATCGTTATCATTATGCTCAAAAGCTATCATAACGCTGTCATCATCTAAATAATTTTTACATTCAGCAGGAGTTGCGAAAGCACAAATTGAATCTTCCACCCATTCTTCCTTGTCAAGATAAGATAACACGCTTGGCAAGTCGTAAGTAAAATTATCATGATAAGTTCCGGCTAAGTCGTCACATTCAATACTGCCAGATTTATTTTGATTTTTTGCTATTTTTTCAAAAAATACATAGTTTGGAATCAAACAATATAACCTCATATTACTCCTCCGTTTTTTTATTGCTCTTTATCACATAATCGTTAATAAATGGTTGCAAGTCGCCGTCCATGACGCCGTAAACATCGCTGGTTTCATAGTTTGTTCTATGGTCTTTAACCATTGAATATGGGTGAAAAACATATGACCTGATTTGACTGCCCCACTCAATTTTTTTGAGTTCTCCACGAATTGATGAAAGTTTTTCCATCTCTTCACTTTCTTTTTTGTCTGCAAGTTTTGCTCTAAGCATTTTCATGCAAGTTTCGCGATTTTGAATTTGACTTCTTTCAGTTTGGCAAGAAACAACAATCCCAGTTGGAATATGTGTAATTCTTATCGCTGACTCTGTTTTATTAATATGTTGACCGCCTGCGCCACTGCTACGATATGTGTCAATTTTCAAATCTTCGCTGCGAATTTCAGGCATTTCGCTTTCTTCAATCTCTGGCATAACTTCAACGCTGGCAAAACTTGTATGTCTACGAGCATTCGCATCAAAAGGCGAAATTCTAACAAGCCTGTGCACGCCCTTTTCGCATTTTAAATAGCCATAAGCATTCTCGCCGTTAATTGAGAAAGTCACACTTTTAATTCCCGCTTCATCACCATCAAGTAAGTTTAAAACTTCCATTTTAAAACCTTGCTTTTCGGCATACATGGAATACATTCTAAAAAGCATTTGCGCCCAATCTTGCGCTTCCGTGCCACCTGCCCCAGAATGAATTGTCAAAATTGCATTGTGCGAATCATATTTTCCACTTAGCATTGTTTCAATTCTGAGTTCTTCTTTCTTTTTTGTTAAATTTTGAAGTTCTTTCAAAAGTTCATCATAGAACTCTTTTGCTTCACTGTCTGAACAACTTTCGCTTAACTCAATTAATGTTTCGCAGTCGTTTAGTTTACTTTCAAAATTCTTTATGCCTTCAAATTTATCTTCAACATATTTGAGTTCTTTGCCAACACGCTCTGCCGCTTTCATGTCTTGCCAAAAGCCGTCACTTTGTTGCTCTTTTTTTAATTCGTCAATTTTATTTTTTAAACCGACTGGGTCAAAGACACTCCTTAATATATTGGAATTGTTCTCTTAACTCTTTAAGTTTCAATTTTTCATTTTCAACAATCATTTTACACCTAATATAATTATATAATTTTTGACATTAAAGTCAACATTTAAAAATTTTGCTTTTCCGACTGCAAAACAAGTTTGTTTGTTGCTCTTGTGACTATGTTATATAGAATGTTTTTATCAAGTTCATTTTTTAAATCATAATCGTCTAAATTTGCAACAATAACTTCTTCAAATTCAATACCTTTTACATTGTTTACACTTGCAACTAAAAGTTTACCATTTTCAAATTTGTTCAAAGTGCAATCAATTTGATTTTTTAATTTTAAGTAAAATTCATTTACTGTCTTTTCGTCTTTACACAAAATTGCCCTGCTTTCAAATTTTGAATTTTCCAAGAATTTAATAAGTTCAGCAGATTGAACAAACTCAACTTTGTCGCCATCTCTATCAAAATTTTTACTGCCAACATCTTTAACCTTGCCCGCAAATTCTGCAATTTGATTTGTCATTCTGTATGATTTTGTAAGATAAATAACTTCGCCAAGATTGCAAAATTCTGACAACTTCTTTAAATATGTTTCATCTAAGTTTTTAAAAATTGATTGATTTACATCGCCCAACACAATCCAATTACATAAGCAAATTTCTTTCAATAGTTCAAAATGTAATGGGCTGTATTCTTGAAATTCATCAACTATCAAAACCTTAACTTCATTCTTTTTTTCAAGTCCATAAAAATAATTTGCTAAATACAAAATTGCAATCAAATCATCAAAATTAACTGAAATTTTGCCATTTTTATAGTTTTTTTCTAGTTTTTTATTGATTTTTTCATTATTTTTATAAAATTCAATCAAAACATCGAAAATATTTCCAAATGTATACATTGAATATAAATTGCCAAGCGCCCTGCTTTTTGCTTGGCTTGGGATATTTAAAATATCGCAAACATACTCGCTAATATTCGCAAGCCTTTCCGCTGGTTGTAACGCGCTAAATTTGTTCGTGAAGATATTTTCAATATCTGACGCAGGAAAAACATCTTCGCCAAGTTTGATGTCTGTTGCAACAAAATATTTGTTTTCATTTTCTTTTAAAAACTTTTTTAAATCACTTACAAATTCAAATGAGTTCTTATATAAATAATCTTGCAATGCTACATTGTCTTGCAAAAGTCTTTCGCTCATTTCTTGACTTGATTCATAAGAAAATCCTTCCAACTGCTCATGTGCGAAATCAACAAAAGTTATACTATTAATTGAATGTTCGCCAAGTTCTGGCAAAACATTTTCAATGTACTTTGAAAACAAGTCCGAATGAGAAATAACAAGCAAATTTTCACTTGTCAATTCCTTTCTCATTGAATACAACAAAAATGCAGCGCGGTGAAGTGCTATTGAAGTTTTTCCACTTCCAGCGACACCTTGAACAAGCATA
>CALBYO010000102.1 GCA_937889705.1 uncultured Bacillota bacterium
CCGATTCCCCCCGAACCCCCGCAAACGCTTTTTAATTGGATTTTATTGTGGCATTCGCCACATTTTTGCCCCCAAATTAACCGATTTAAAATAAAAAGGCAACAATGTTGCAAAAAAAAGTTAACTCATTTTCTTTGGAAATAAGCGTTAAATTTTCAAACATTGACAAATCAAATTAATTTTAATAATATTAAGCATTATACTTAGTTTTGTCGTAATTGTTTTACGATTATGCTTAGTGATGACTCGACTACTTTAATATATAATTACGATGATATGGATATTTTAGAAAAAATTAAATTACTTAGAATAGAAAGGCATTGGAGCGAATATCAACTATCGCAAGAATCAGGAATACCGCAATCAACAATTTCTTCATGGTATAAAAAACAGGTTATGCCTTCGCTCAATTCGCTAAGAAGTATTTGTGACGCATTTAACATTACCTTAGGACAGTTCTTTTCAGATGACGAATACGACATTGATTTAACAGAAAACCAAAAAAACATGCTAAAAGCATTTAACAAATTGCCTAAAAATGCGCAGCAAGATTTCATAAAATTATTAAGTAACTTTTAAAAAAATAGGTTGAATTATCAACCTATTTTTATATTTATTTCATTATTTCAAGTCCGCCCATATAAGGTCTTAAAACTTCTGGAATAACAACCGAACCATCTTCTTGCAAGTTATTTTCAAGAACTGCAATTAACGCTCTTGTGCTTGCCAAAACTGTGTTGTTTAAGGTGTGAGCATAATAGTTGCCTTTTTCGCCTTTGATTTTAATTCCAAGTCTTCTTGCTTGTGCATCGCCAAGATTTGAACAAGAACCAACTTCAAAGTATTTTTGTTGCCTTGGGCTCCATGCTTCAACATCGCAACTCTTAACTTTCAAGTCTGCTAAATCGCCACTGCAACATTCCAAAAGCCTTACAGGAACATTCATATTTCTGAATATTTCAACTGTGTAACTCCACATTTTGTTATACCAATCCATACTTTCTTCTGGCTTGCAGATAACAATCATTTCTTGTTTTTCAAATTGGTGAACTCTATAAATTCCTCTTTCTTCAATGCCATGAGCACCAACTTCTTTTCTGAAACATGGTGAATAACTTGTCATCGTAATTGGCAAAGCATCTTCTTTTATGATTTGGTCTTTAAATTTACCGATCATACTGTGTTCGCTTGTACCAATAAGATAAAGGTCTTCCCCTTCAATTTTATACATCATGTTTTCCATTTCGGCAAAACTCATAACGCCTGTAACAACTTCACTTCTAATCATGAAAGGTGGAATACAATATGTGAAGCCCTTGTTGATCATGTAATCTCTGCCATAAGCAATCATGGCACTTACAAGCCTTGCAGGATTTCCCATCAAATAATAGAAACCATTGCCGCTTGTTCTTCCCGCGCTATCTTTATCAAGACCATTAAATTTATTCAAAATATCAGAATGATAAGGGACTTCAAAACTAGGCACAACTGGCTCACCAAACTTTTTGAGTTCAACATTTTCGCTATCGTCTTTACCAATAGGAACAGACGCATCAATGATATTTGGAATAACCATCATGCGTTTTTTAATTTCGGCAACGATGTTTTTCTCGTCTTCTTCAATGCTTACCAGTTTTTCGTTTATTTCAACAACTCTCTTTTTCATTTGTTCTGCTTCTTCGAGTTGTTTATTTCTCATAAGCAAACCAATTTTTTGAGATGTTGCATTTCTTTCTGCTCTTAAATTATCGCCTTCTTGTTTTAAGTTGCGATTTTTTTCGTACAACTCCACAACTTCATCAACAAGTGGAAGTTTTGCATCTTGAAACTTTTTCTTAATATTTTCTTTTACAAGTTCTTGATTGTCAATTAAAAATTTTATGTCTAACATACATTACTCCTAAAACATCACAAGTATACAACAAGAAAAATATTTTATCAAGAATAATAAAAAACTTTTTTAAAATTTTTTGATTGTGGTAAATTATAGTTATGAAAATAAACGACGCAAAATTTTTTGAATGTTCACCAGACGAACTTGCTGAAAAACTTATTGGCAAATATTTATGCAGAGATACAGGCAGCGAAATAATCAAAGATGAAATCGTGGAAAGCGAAGCATACTTCGGAGTTGACGACAGCGCCAGCCACGCAAGATTTGGTAAGACGGAAAGAAACAAATTAATGTGGGAAGAAGGCGGCACAATTTATGTTTATCTTTGTTACGGCATACACGAAATGTTTAACATCGTAAGTGGGAAAAGTGACGAAGTCGGAGCTGTTTTAATAAGAGGTACTAAATCTGCAAAAGGCCCTGGTCTATTAACAAAAAAATTCAAAATAAATAGACAATTAAATGGCGAAAAAATAATAAATAACAATAAAATATGGTTAGAAAATAATTCCGAAAAAATAAATATTAAAAAAGAAAAAAGAATTGGAATTAATTTTGCAGAAAATAAAGATAAAAATGCTTTATTAAGATTTATTAAATTAAATTAATTTAAAAAATTAATTATTTTTTGATTTTTTCTATTATTTTTTATTTTTTTAAATAATTTTTCTTTATCTTTTTGAATTTCTGATTTTATTTTTATTATATTTTTATTTTCTGGTCTACTCATTATATAATATCGTAACTCATCAAGGGCGTGATCGTCCTTTTTTGTTGGTACATCGCCACTGCCCCAACTATAACCTTTTATTTCTCTAATGAGATTTTCGCAAGTTTTAAAAATGAAAATTTTACTTTCACCATTTGCATTTTTTAAATATGATTTCACCCTGTTAATGCCAGTGAATAAATCTTTATTAACTTTCGGATTAACACAAATTCCGTTTTCATAAAAAAGTTCAGTGACCGACTTTTCGCTCGCGAGCGTTTTTTGATTTGCAGCAGAGTCGATAAGCGCTTCAATTTTTCCATTTAAGCCATAATGCCAATTTAATTTTTCACAAATACTTTTAATTTTGTTCGCATGATAAACTATATCTCTTTTGGCTTCGTAATGCTCCGCAACAACATAAATATTGTTATCAAAATCAACAGCGTACCAATGTGCAGAAAGCGGATTGTTAAGCCCTGGGTCGATAGAAATTTTATCCTGCCATTTAAAAGGAATTTCAAAAGGGTCAATCACATGAATATTTGGATCAAACTCGCTATACACAAGTCCGCCATGAGTTAAAAACTTTCCATAACATCTTGCCTGCAACTCTTCTTCGCTCAATGTTGACATCAAACTATCAATTTCTTTTTTGTCCAAATAAGGATTGTCATTCCAATTCATTTGACAGAACCAAACTTCGCTGTTGCCACTTTCATTTAGATAAATTTCGTCATACACCCAAGTTAAGCCTTTAAGAGGCGTCATCGTGCCAAAAATCTCGCCCTTTTTGTCCAAAACGCGCATTTTGCACTCGGAATATATTTCATAAGGCGGCTCTTCATCAAACCATACATAGTCTAAACTAGCACCCTGAAATTTTTCGCGCCCCTGGTCGCAACTTTTAAAACCAATTTTGCTCGCACCGCCAAATTCGTTTTTTATTAATATGTAATCAATCACGCCATTTTCTGCAAAATCCTTGCTTCCACTGTCCATAACAATATCTAAAATCCAATCTGGGTCTAAATAATGTAAGATTTTGCTTTGCGCAACATCTCTTTGAACTTGTTTTGAAATAGAAACCACCCAACCGCTCGTGTTAGGCTTGTTTGGTTTAAAAGGGTGATTTCCCCTAGCAAGCCATACCATTTCCACCGCTCCACATTCCGTCTTACCGCTTCGATTTCCCCCAAACACCCAGCGGTTGCGTTTCAAACATTTATGAAATTCCAACTGCTTTTTATGAATTTTTTTGCCAGTATTATATCTTTTTAGGTTGTCATGCCTTGCCCTGAACTTAAATTCGCTTTCGATTTCTTGTAAATCGGACAATATCTGTTGTTTTGTCATACTTTCTCCATATTCAATTTTATTTGACATTTTTCTTATTCGCTTTATTAATTAAGTTGTCTATACTTTTGGTATGAAAAAGAAAATTTTATTTGTTTGTTTAATAATCTTTCTCTGCTTGGTCATTCTGCCACTAAAACTCGATGCAAAAATTTATGCCGACAACTACACTGCTGGCAGCCCACAATACGCTCGCGTTAAAGGCTCAAATGTTAAGTTGTATAAAACGCCTGCCGCAGTAGAAGATTATTCAAATGTTTATTTCACAATTCCAGAAAGTTATTTTGTTGAACTTTTGGACTACGAAAATGAAAACTATTTCAGTGCAAGATACTTAGATTGTTATGGCTATGTGAAAATAAACGAAGTCCAATGCGTATCCGGAGTGCCACAAAATCCGTTTGTAACAAAAGCAAGTTTCAGAGTTTTTGCTCCAAACGGTCTTGAACTGCGCTCGTCACCTTCTCAATCTGATGGTTTAAATGTGATTGCAAACATTAACTATCTTGAAACAAACCTACAATACTATGGAAAAATAGACGGCGAAGAAGCCATCGTGTATAAAGGCAACGAATGGTATTTCTGCAAATATACAAAAAACGGTCAAGAACAAAAAGGTTATGTCTATTCCGTCTTTTGCGATTTGCTTACAACAATTTCAACCAACACTGAAATTCTAGAATATGTCAGCGAGCCAACTTTTGCAACAAAGGAAACAAACGCTCCCGCTGAAACAGACACTTCACTATCTTCATTGCCATCAACAACTCAAATTTTAATTATCGTTGCCGTCTGCGTTCCTTGCGTGCTAATAATTTATTTACTATTCAGACCAACAAGAATTACTGCAAGAGCATATCAAAATGCAGAAGAAAAATCTGCAAAACGAAAAAAGCATAGTCGAAAACAAGATTACTACGAACTTGAAGAATAACTATCTAGCGATTTTATAAATTTTTTCCAAATATAATGGGCTTAAATTAAGCACATTATTTTTTGTTATGTTGCAGTTATATAATTTTTCTGTGTCAAAATACACTTCCATAATCCAACCTTCATTTTTGAAATTATTTTCAAAATATTCTGCATCATAGCCATGAACGGCTAACCAAGACTCAAAACTGTCGTGCGCGCTGTTTAATTTCCTAAAATAAGTCCTTTCACTTAAATCCATAATAGCAGCAATATCCGCACTTGACATTCTATCAAAATATTTCAAAGCCAAAATTTTTGCAAAATTTCTTTCAATTCCCTTTAATGCACTGATACAAATAACATTCAAATTGATTAACTGTTTTTTTCTTTCAGACATATTAATAATCCAATCTGCAACTGATGCACAGTCGTTCTTATACATATTTTTACTATTAACAAAAGAAGAAGCCATAGCCTTTTTCTCTATGCAAGCATCAATGGAATTGCAAATCCTTTCTAAATATTTTTGAACCGTCAGTAGTGTCCTAGCCCAAATTTTTAATGTCATATTTCCCTCCAAAATTGTAATTTACAAATTAATTATAGTTTTGAGAAAAAACCAAATTCAAATACTACTGCCATAATTTTACTTATTTTTGTAAAATAATCAAAATGTTTTTTACAAAATACTACAAAAATACAAAAAAATCGACATTTAATTTTTACAAAATGCCGATTTTACATACTTTTATTCAATTTAAGGGTTTCTTAGTCGAAAATTTCGTCCAAATCACTCATATCAAATGGTGGAAGTTCGTCATCTGCTGGTGGTGGAGCATCATCAGCATAGAATTCATTTGCCCCATCATCATAATTTTCATCTTCAAAAGTTTGAGCAAGAACCGTTTGAGGGTCTTGTTGTGCCACCTTTTTAGGTTTATATGATAAGTTTGCAAAACTTGTTGTTTCACCAATCCATCTAACCTTGATAGTTGCAAGTGGACCATTTCTATGTTTTGCAACAATAATTTCACAAACGCCTGGTTCGTCTTCTGATGGAACATCATTGTACAAATCTGGGCGATAAACGAACATAACAATATCCGCGTCTTGCTCAATCGCACCACTTTCACGCAAGTCAGAAAGAATAGGTCTGTGGTCTTGACGCGAATCAACAGCACGCGACAACTGTGAAAGAAGAAGAATTGGAACATTAAGTTCACGAGCAGCAATTTTAAGCATTCTTGTCATCTCACTGATTTCAAGTTGTCTGCTTTCAACCTTTTTGTTGCCTGTTGTCATCAACTGCAAATAGTCGATCATGATAAGGTCAAGCCCCTTTTCACGCTTAATCCTTCTACACTTAGAAAGAATGTCTATTGGAGTTGTCATACTTGAATCATCAATGAAAATATTTGCCTCAGACAACTTTTTACTTGCACTAAGCATTGCCTTCCATTCGTCAACAGAAAGTTTGCCTTTGAGTGCTTTTTCCATACTTACGCCAGCGATTGAACAAACTGACCTTTGCGCAAGTTGTGTTTTTGGCATTTCAAGTGAGAAAATTGCAACATTTTTCTTGCCTGAAAGAGCGACATGGTTTGCAATATTCATTGCAAGTGATGTTTTACCAGCACCAGGACGCGCAGCAATCAAAATCAAGTCAGAATTTTGAAGACCGTTTGTAACTTTATCTAAATCTTCAAAACCAGTAGGCAACCCACGCAAACAATTTGGATCTTTTGCGATTGCATCAAATTTATCAATAACTTGCTTCAAAGCATTATCAATGTGTTCCAAATTTGAAACATCTTCTTGTTCGGAAATATCAAAAATTTGTTTTTCTGCAAATTTTAAAAGTTCTTCCCTGTCATTTGCATTGTAACCTTTTTCGGTAATATCACGACCACAATTAATAACTTTTCTAAAAACTGAATCTCTTTTAACAATTTCAACATAATGTTTGTAGTTTGCAGCAGAAGGCAAAACATTTGTAAGCGCTGTTAAATATTCAATTCCGCCAACTTCTTCAAGTTGACCAGATTTTTCAAGGGCATCTGTTAATGTAACAAAGTCTATCGGTTTGTTTGCTCTGTAAAGTTCTTGCATAACTGCAAAAATTTGAGCGTGGGCGCGTGCGTAAAAATCACTTTCTTTCAAAGTGTTTACAACATCAATAGGTACTTCATTATTAATCATCATAGCGCCCAAAACAGATTGCTCTGCTTCGATGCTATGTGGCATAATCTTAAATTTACTTTCTTCTTTCTTTTCCATAATCCCTCACAAATTAATCTGCAAATGGGTCTTTCTTCTTAGGTTTGTTCAAATTGCGTTTGGCAATTTGTTTTTTTATCGCTGAGCATATCAATAAAATGCCTAAATAAATCACACCCCAACACAAAACTGTTAAAAATATCTGCAAGCCAATGTTAAGCCCAACCCAGTAAAACAACACAGCAAAGCCAGCGCCAAAAGGAATTGACAACGCAAGCGTTATCATGCGCCATTTTAAATCTTTTTTCAATTTGTGTTTTTCATCTCTATTTATTAACATAGCGTGATTATAACATATAAATTAAATTTGTCAAAAACTTTTAATTTGAAAAATATTACACGCTTCTCTTTTTACAATAAATAACAATCAAATAAATTGCAACAAACACGAAACAAATTGTAAGTGCAAGAATATACCATACCATTGGATTTGCTCTTAGCGAATAAAGTTCTATCATTCTATTTTGATTTTCTTTATTTATTCTCCAAGTATGAATTGTCCCTTCATTTGTTTTTGCAACTTGGTCAGCATCTGAATGTAACCTTGAACTTGTCGTTAAATATGAATAAGTCATTTCAAAATCTGGGAATTTTTGTATTGTTTGCTCGTCAAAATTTGCGCTTAAATATGCGTTTATTTCATCGCTAAAATATTCAAACGCAGATTTTCCGTTAAATAAAGTCCTTTTTCTTGCAAAGGTATTCAACACTTTTTCCGAATATTTAGTTACAAACAAACTTTTTTCGCTTGACCTTACAACCTGAACATCTTCGCCGAAATTAGTATAAACATTGTAGGTTTTTTCGTCCGCAAAACTATATTTCACAGCAAAAACATCGTTTGTCCAACCAGTGTATATTTTCAACTGATTGTACATATTTGCGCGCTCAGATTCTGTCAATTTACCTTTCGCATACCACTTTGCGATGCTAAACCTAAACTCTGATTTACTTTTCGCAATAAGTTCAGATGCCTTTGTTTCAATGGCAGATTTCATTTTTGCATAGTCTTCTTCGGTTATTGTGCCATCTTCAACAAATTCGCTCATTTTATAATCAATAGCATAATAAACATCAACAGAGCCATCGTAGTTTTCTTTAACTAACATCTCTGCTGACGAACAGCCACAAAACATAAAAGCGCATAAAATCAATGAAATTGCGACCAAAAATTTTTTCATACTCTTATAATTTACCACAATTTTATTATATGACAAATAATTTCAATCTATTTTAAAATTTTAAATATATTTGAAACATAAAAAATCTCCCACATTGGGGAGATTTTATTAGTCATTTGAGTTGTTATCAGCATTGTCGTTATTTTCTGGTTTGTCTGCATTGTTTACTGTATCATTCAATGCTTGTTGTTGCTGTTTTAACAAATCATTTTGTTGTTTAAGTTGTTCTTCAACCTTTTTCAACGCTTCGTCAATATTCGTCTTTTTAGGTCTTCCGCGTTTACCTGCTGGCTTCTTTGGTTCGTCACTTGTTTCTTTTCTTGGACGACCACGTTTGCCGGCTGGTTTATTCGCTTCTTCTTCGCTTACTTCTTTTTTAGGTCTTCCACGCTTTCCTGCTGGTTTTGGCGTTTCTTCCCCTTCTGCGACTTCTTTTCTTGGACGACCGCGTTTCTTTTCTGGTTGATTTTCGTTATTTTCGTTTTCTTCAACAACTTTTCTTGGACGGCCACGCTTTCCTGCTGGTTTTTCTTCAACTTCGCTTGTTTCCTTTTTAGGACGACCGCGTTTTTTAGCAGGTTGTTCAGCGTTTTCTTGGTTTTCTTCATCCTCTTGTGGTTGCTCTTCTACAACCTCTGTTTCAGGTTCTTCGGCTGGTTGCTCTGGCACTGCTATTTCAACAGGAATTCTAGGTTCAGCTGGAAGAACAACTGGGGTTTGAGCGTTTTCAGCATTTTCTGGTGCATGATATACGCCGTTAGCATCAATTATTCCGCCAAATTCGTCATGATAGTTGCCTTCTGGGTCATAATATGTGCCGTTTTTATATCTGTAATAACCTTCTTCGTCATAGTAGCCACCATATTCGTCATATTCTGGCTCTTTTTCAACTTTTCCGCCAAGCGCTTTTTGTGCTTTTTCAGCAGTTTCTTTTAACACTTGTGTGTAAAGTTTTTCTTTTGTCTTAATTTCTTCTTCTCTCTTTGAGAGTTGGTCTTTAAACTCAGCATCTTTTATTCCAAGTTTATTTTTAAGTTCGGCATTTTCCTTTTCAAGTTTTTCAACTTCTGAAAGTGAATTTTCAAGTTCGGAAATAACCATTTCTCTTGAATTTACAAGTTCGTCGCGTTCATCTTTAACCTTTTTATCAACATCAGCACGAACATCTTTAAATACTTTGTTAGCAAATGTTTTGTATTCGGCAAGCATAGCGCCTTCAACATATTTTCTGCCTTCTTCGAGTTCGTCTTTTCTCTTTTTAACTTCTTCTGTCAATGAGTTGATTTCTTGGTTGTATCTTAATGTTGCGTCATCTTGGTCTTTATCTAATTGTTCAAGTTTTTTAACTTCATCAGTTTGTTGTTTTCTAATGTAGTTACTTTCAATTCTGTTCGTTGTTGCTTCCATTTGTTCACGGAGTCTATCAATATTTTCACGAGCAGTTTGAGTGTTCTTTTGATAATCTTTTGTTTTATTATCATAAGTTCTTTTAATGCTTTCCATTTCGCCTTCAAGTTGCTCAATTTCAGTCATTAAACGATGTTTCAAATTGATAAATGTTTCAGTTTCTTTCATCGCCCTTTCAAGAACCAAAGTACCCTTATCGCCTGCGGCTTCAAAGTTGTATTGTTCATGTTCAACAGCATTGAGCCTTGCGCGTTTCATTTCTTCTTGTTCTTGGAGTTGACGCTTTTCGATATATTCGTTCAAAACTGGAATACCTTTCTTGATTTCTGCTCTTGTGAAAAGAACTTCATAGTCAACATATTCAGGAAGTGTTGCAACCGCTTTATCAATAAATCTGTCAAAAATATGGAATGTTTGATACAAGTCTGATAAGTTTGTTGATTTTTTAATTTGAAGAGCCATAACAAATATGCTGTTCATAATCAAAATGATTGCAGGAATTGCAAGTGCAGAAACATAGAACGCAGCACCTGTTGAGCCACTGAGTGCAAGCGCACCACAACTGAAAATCAAACTTATAATTGAAATTATGTATCCAAGCAATTTAATAACTTTGATGTTTGTTCCAAAAGCACTTGATTTTATAGGCCTATCAATACAGTTTTCAATAGACATATAATAGCTTGGGCTATGCTCTCTATAAAGCATATATTGTTGCCAGTGATATCTTAAAGTTTTAGGAACTTTTTTCATCTTATTATTAAATTCAATAAGATTTGTTTCATCAATATATTGATTATTATATAAATAACCATTTATTTTATCGATTGCTCTAATCAATTTAAGTTCATAAACATTATGAATTATGATTGAAAATGCGACAATCAATAAAACTTCCAATGCTATAAAGCCATATAGCATATATTCTAATGTTAAAGTTTCACCAACATTTTGGAAAAATTCAACAATAGAGTTAAAAACATTTACCCCCAGACGCATAAAAAATCCTCCTAAAATAATATATGTTGAATTTAGTATAACACAACAAATTATTTTTAACTAATATTTTTTATTTATTTTTTAATATTTTTTTGCTATTTTTTTAATAATTTATTTTTATTTTTTAATTTTATTGTTTACAACTCAATTAAATGACCATTTCTCAAATTCAAAAGATACATTTTATCCACTTTACGATTAAGATATTGCTCCAACGCAAACGAATATATTTTTAATTGATTTTTATATTTTGCTTTTAATTTTTCATCATTATTAATAAATGAATACTTGTAATCAATTAATGTCACCTTATTGCCAAGTGCAAAGAAATCAATTATTCCTTGAATCAACACTTTTTCCGTGCTGCCAGAATTTAAAACTTGCATTGGTGAAGCGTTTATCATAAATTTCTTTTCCTTGTAAACCTTGCTATCTCCAACAATTTGTTTTATCTCTTTAAGCGCATTAAAACATAAATTGCTTGAAAGTTTAACAAAGTCGTTTTCTAGTTGCACACCATTTTCGAGATAATTTTCAAAGATATCTTGACAAATACGTTTAAGCGAACTCAAATCGGTTTCAAAATTTGCCCTTTCCATAATTTCATGAAAAGCATTTCCAATTTCAACCCCACTTTGAATTCCTTGCAAGTGTTCAGTTATTTGCAATGTATTAGGCACGATATTCAAACTTTCATACTCGTTTTCATCTTTTATAATTTCTGAAACAGATGTTTTTTGAGCAAGAGTGCTGAGTTCGCTTTTGAAATCAAACCTGCTTAATTTCTCAATATTTTCAATGACATTTTCCTTTTGTATTTCAGAAAGCGGAAGTTCATTATCTAAACTTCTCTCTTCAAAATCATTTACAAAACGAATAGTAAAATCTTTTTCTTCAATATCTCGATGCGCGTTTATTGCGTCAATTTGTGCTTCGTTTAACGAGCCTAAAATATATGTCATATAATTGTCGTCAACAAAAGTCAAATTATTTTCGCTTACTTTAACTATGTCATCAAAATCACCTTGTGCTGTCAAATACAAGTGATTTTTCGCACGCGTCATACCAACATATAGCAGCCTTAAACTTTCGGCAAGGTCAAGCGACTTTTCTTTAATTTTGATCGCTTTTTCAAAAATCGAAATATTTTCATCTTCGTTAATTTTTAAAGCAATGCCCAAATTTTTATTAATTTTAATATCTGCCGCGTTTGGCATATTTTTGAAAATTGATTTTCCAAGGCCTGCCAAAAATACAATATTATATTCCAATCCTTTACTTGCATGAATGGTTGTAATATTAATTTTGTCAAGTCCACTGCTCAAATTTTGCTCAACTTTTAAAGTTGAATTTTCATTTATCAAATTTAAAAGCAATATCAAATTGTCGTTGTACTTGCTTGTTTCAACAAAGTTTAAAAAACTTTGCATCATCTGTTTTTCTTCTTCAAAATTATCAATCTCATCGGCAAAATCTAAAAACTTTGAATTTTTCACAAGCCAATTTAAAGATTTATATGCACCTTCAATTTCAATTTTAATTTTAAAGTTATCAATAAGATATTCGCACAATTTTAATTTTTCGCTTATTTGGTCTTCTTTATTTTCTTCCAAATATCTTAAACATGCCGCAAAAAAATCTTCTTCATTAGTTTTCAACTTAATTTTTGCCATTTCGTCAAAACTAAGCGCACAAAATCTATTTAAAAACGCTGAATAATCAATGTCTGAATAATAATCAGTTGCAAGCGTCAAAGCAGAAATCAGCGCCAAAACAAGTTTTGATTTTTTCAAATCTTTCTCTGCGTTCAACATGTATGGCACGCCATTGTCTTCAAATATACTTGCTAAACTATCTGATAAATTTCCTCTTGACCTAACTAAAATTGTTATATCGCTATATTTAATTTTCCTAAATGCCTTCAATTTATCGTCATAGATTTGCCTGTCCAAAAGTTTGCAAATTTCGTCAAAAATCATTATCGCTTCTTCGCTATAACTTATCTTTTTTGTTGGTGCATCAAAAACTTTATAAAGTTCAAGAATTCTTTCTTCTGACTCGCTCTTTTTATTGCATAACAAAATATTAACAGGTGCAAACTCTGTTGGAATTTTTGCATAAGGCTGAAATTTTGAAGTGTTTGTATAATCAAGTCCAGCCGTTTTTTCTGTCATGATATT